>NZ_PNDJ01000218.1:0-250 GCF_005887255.1 Pseudoalteromonas sp. S1609
AAAGTTAAATTTATCATCGTTGTTTAAGGTTGGGTTAGTGCATATAGTAATTGCTAAGCAAAGATTACAATTTTAAATCATCAGAAGGAAAAAATAATGGCTAAGAAAATACTAATGGTACTTACTTCACACGCTGATTTAGGCAATACCGGTGAAAAAACAGGTTTTTGGGTAGAAGAATTCGCCGCCCCTTATTATGCATTTGTAGATGCTGGCGCAGAAATAACTCTAGCTTCACCAAACGGTGGTC
>NZ_PNDJ01000219.1:0-237 GCF_005887255.1 Pseudoalteromonas sp. S1609
GCATATGCATTGCTTTGTTCAGCAATTGAATTAGCGGGACATGGTGTTGGAAAATTACGATTAAGTACTTCTAATAATAATCTTGCCGGTTGCTCAGGTACGCTTATGTGGGTATGTTGTAATTGCTCTTGAGCTTCGCCTTGGTGATTCTCATATGCGGCTGTGAACAATTTTGAAGACTCAGTATCACTCAAAATCCAATAGTTAGAGTTGGCTGAGTTTTTAGATTCTATTCGA
>NZ_PNDJ01000220.1:0-308 GCF_005887255.1 Pseudoalteromonas sp. S1609
TGACTACCAGCAGCTCGAGTATTTTGTATAACGAGCCCACTCCGTGGTCGGACGACTGGCTGGAGACTAATCTCATCTTCAGCATTTAGGGCGACTTCTGGCCAACATGATTGAGAACATTTTAATAAGTAAGATTGGGAATCAGTACGGATTAAAAAGTAATCGTTACTTACACGCATTAACCAAATACTCTTTTGAGGTTATTTTGCTAGGTGCTAACAAACACACTACAAATATTAAGTAACTGAGAATTCTGTATAATGAATTATAGTTGCTCAATAGCTATTGCTTTCAATTCATAATAATAG
>NZ_PNDJ01000221.1:0-341 GCF_005887255.1 Pseudoalteromonas sp. S1609
CTGCAGCTTGGATACCAAAACTCGATGATAAAAACGCAGTGTCAGGCAAATTTTCAAGGGCCCATGCAACGCGCTGCTCTGAGCTCATGTCAGCCAGCAATCCGTTCGCATCACCTAACATAGCCTGTTGGCTTTGCTTATCTAGCTGTAATATGTTTTGAAATTCACTCATGGTCAACTTTAAACCTCACCAGAGCTTTAAGATGCTTTTAAAATATGCGTAAAAATCTTTAACGGATACTTTTACATCTGTAACACTACCTTTGCGTATAACAAAATCACCAATACATTCGCCTTCATTACGCTCACTAACCCATTGCCCAATGAGTTTATCGAATGCT
>NZ_PNDJ01000222.1:0-202 GCF_005887255.1 Pseudoalteromonas sp. S1609
ATTCAGATGGAATTTAGTAGTCTAATTATCCCGTTTTATTTTGGTAATTTTTTTTGGTAAGACAAGCATTAGTCGTATTTAAAAATAAAATCGACTCTGAGCAGATTATAAATCACTGAGTGGAGTAATAATTGGTCTAAATTCGGTCAATTAAAAACGTCATTCATCACATTCAAATTGAAGTGTGCAAGGAAAAAAGAAA
>NZ_PNDJ01000223.1:0-252 GCF_005887255.1 Pseudoalteromonas sp. S1609
ATTATTTTTATTTTTTGTTATTTTTGTTATTGCTGAGTGGGGTGTACGAGTTTTCAGTTTCGTTTGTTTAATTGTGTGCTAGTGCGTTTGAGCAATATAATTAATGGTCTGGATTTACCCTTAGTGGGCGCACCTCAGCAAGTTAATATTGTTGGTTCGGCCGGCAACCGTGGAGCTGTGATAGGTGAAGAGTGTATCGGTATGCGTCCAACCATGCATGTGCGTGTGGATGTCCAAGTCAAAAAAGGCCAG
>NZ_PNDJ01000224.1:0-271 GCF_005887255.1 Pseudoalteromonas sp. S1609
GATAATTCCGGCTCTTCTAACCGTTTACTGGAGGATGGCACTGGCGCATCGGCGTTTTCTGGATTTGGGGCTTGTTGATATGCTTGTTGGATGAGTTGTTGTGCAAGCTCGGTATGCTGTTCTAGACCATTCGCAAATTTCTTTAAAATATCAAAACTGGTAAAGCCAAGGACTGGGTGTTCACCAAAAGCCTCTAATAACGATGCACACTGATAATGCGCATCTAAGGTTATAATATCTGAGCTACGAAACGTCAGAGGTAATACATCAA
>NZ_PNDJ01000225.1:0-252 GCF_005887255.1 Pseudoalteromonas sp. S1609
TATTTTAGAGTTTTCTAAAAAAGAAGCTGGTAAGTTAGACAAAGAAAACATTCAATTTAATTTACAACAGTACCGGGGAGAAATTGTTGAGTCGGTTGCGCTCAGGGCAGAAAGCAACACCACCCAATTAATTTTAGATTCTACGCATGTATGCACCAGTGAGATTGTGTCCGCCCCAAATAGGTTGCGAAAAAATTTAAATAAATTCATTGCCAAGGCCGTAAAGTTCACCCATAACGGACAACTACTGGT
>NZ_PNDJ01000226.1:0-356 GCF_005887255.1 Pseudoalteromonas sp. S1609
TAATAAAAGCACTGGTTTGACTGGTAGTGTCGGGGCGCTTGAAACCTATATTCGCTATTTAACACCGCTAAACCCCCTGGCCATTGCCGAATCTCGTCCACCTTAAATTCGGTGGGAATTTGTAAAATATCAAACGGAGAAACAAGCACCACCAGGGACTGGCAAACTGATTCAATTACCACTTAGCCCCAGTGAGAGTAAACCAAACACCCAATGAATTAGCTAGGTAATACTAATAAAAAAGCCGGAAAGGGCTTTGTTTAGTTTCATATCAACCGTCACCGATATGAGGAATGTAGCAAGTAAGTAATCGACGATTATATGCAATAAATATCAAGGGGCGTTGTGATTAATTA
>NZ_PNDJ01000023.1:0-75361 GCF_005887255.1 Pseudoalteromonas sp. S1609
AAACAGGCGCTGCCCGAAGGGTTCTGCCTAGGGGCAATTAACTCTTTGTTGCTCGGTTTTTACTTATTCTTACATGGATGTAAGCCAGTAGAATAACGCAGGAGCAGTTATCGAGCCCACTAGGTTACAAACCTCACGCCGCGATTAAACCACCCTTGGATTGAATAAACTTTAATCCTGAAAGACCAACAGACCCTAGTCAGATTTGATTTAGGCTGTTATACTGTGCTATTCACTGCGTCACATTATTCTGGTTAGCCTTTGAGCAAACTCCATGATGGCGCCTGTTGTATCAACTTATCAGAGTGGAAGAAACAATCTCTATGGATCCAACTCCTCAGTCACAATTAAAACTTCTGATTCAAAAAGGTAAAGAGCAAGGTTACTTAACTTTTGCAGAAGTTAATGATCACCTTCCACAAGATATTATCGACTCAGATCAAGTAGAAGATATCATTAGCATGATTAATGACATGGGTATCAAGGTTAGTGAAAACGCGCCTGATGCTGATGAATTAATGATGCAAGAAACCACGACAGACGAAGACGCAGCGGAAGCTGCCGCTGCAGCCCTTGCTACTGTAGAAAAAGAAATCGGCCGTACAACAGACCCTGTACGCATGTATATGCGTGAAATGGGTACTGTTGAACTTCTTACCCGTGAAGGCGAAATTGTTATCGCTAAACGTATTGAAGAAGGCATTAACCAAGTACAGATTTCGGTTGCTGAATACCCAGAAGCGATCACTTACCTACTTGAACAGTGGGATAAATTTGAAGCAGAAGAGATGCGCCTTAGCGACATTATCTCTGGCTTTTTCGATCCTGATGCAGACGAAGCACCACCAATTGCTGCCACTAACATTGGTTCTGAATTAAGCGAAAAACAGCTTGATGACAGCGACGATGATGATGATGACAGCGATGATGAAGACGAAGAAGAAGTAGATACAGGTCCAGATCCTGAAGAAGCGCGCATCCATTTCGAAAACTTACGTGATTTATACACTAAAGCACGTGAAACATTCGATAAAAAAGGTCGCTCTCATCCAGAATCTCAAGCCGCTATTTTAGAAATTGGTGAGTTGTTCAGAACCTTTAAACTTGTGCCTAAACAATTTGACCGCATGGTTAATAACATGCGTGAAATGATGGACCGAGTTCGCGTTCAAGAACGTCTTATCATGAAGCATGCAGTACAAGTTTCAAAGCTTCCAAAGAAAACTTTTGTTAAGCATTTTGCAAACAACGAAACTGACACAGCATGGCTTGATATTGAAATTGCAGCCAACGAAAAGTATTCCACTAAACTTGAAGAAGTGAAGCCTGAAATACTTCGTTGTATTAGCAAACTTTCTTCAATGGAAGAAAGCACTGGCTTAAGCATTGAACGTATTAAAGATATAAACCGTCGCATGAGTATTGGTGAAGCGAAAGCGCGCCGTGCTAAAAAAGAGATGGTAGAAGCGAACTTACGTCTGGTAATTTCAATCGCTAAAAAATACACCAACCGTGGCTTACAGTTCTTGGATTTAATTCAAGAAGGTAATATTGGTTTGATGAAAGCAGTTGATAAATTTGAATACCGTCGTGGTTATAAGTTCTCTACTTATGCTACGTGGTGGATCCGCCAAGCAATTACTCGCTCTATTGCTGACCAAGCAAGAACGATCCGTATTCCAGTACATATGATTGAAACGATCAATAAATTGAACCGTATTTCACGTCAAATGTTACAAGAAATGGGTCGTGAGCCAAATCCAGAAGAATTAGCTGAACGCATGATGATGCCTGAGGATAAAATCCGTAAGGTACTTAAGATTGCAAAAGAGCCAATTTCAATGGAAACACCGATTGGTGATGATGAAGATTCGCACTTAGGCGACTTCATTGAAGATACGACTATTGATTCGCCTATCGATTCGGCAACAATGGAGTCTCTTCGTGGCGCAACTAACGATGTGCTCGCTGGCTTAACTGCCCGTGAAGCGAAAGTACTGCGTATGCGTTTTGGTATTGATATGAATACCGACCACACGTTGGAAGAAGTAGGTAAGCAGTTTGATGTAACACGTGAGCGTATTCGTCAAATTGAAGCGAAGGCACTACGTAAATTACGTCACCCTTCTCGCTCTGATTTACTGAAAAGCTTTTTAGACGCTAAATAATCTAGCGTTACATTATGAGTTAACTCAAAAGGCCGCTGTAGCGGCCTTTTTTCTATTTCAAGGAAATAAACATGGCTTGGATCCAAATCCGTATCAATGCCAATGCTGCAACCGCTGATGCAGTTAGTGACTTATTAATGGAAGCTGGTAGTGCTTCTGTTACTTTTATTGATGCTAAAGACACCCCTATTTACGAACCCAAAATTGGCACTGTCGTTTTTTGGGCTGATACCACAGTAATTGGTCTGTTCGAAGCTAATCACGATATGAACGCCGTGGTTGCGTTATTAAAGCGCCATGATGAGCTCAAAGACAATTTAGTTTACAAAATCGAGCAACTCGAAGACAAAGATTGGGAACGTGAGTGGATGGATAACTTCCACCCTATTCAATTTGGCGAAAAACTATGGATTTGCCCTAGCTGGCGCGATATTCCAGACCCTGACGCAGTCAATGTGCTACTTGATCCTGGCCTTGCATTTGGTACTGGCACGCACGCCACCACCGCGCTGTGTTTAAAGTGGCTTGAAAGCCAAGACTTAAGCGGCAAAACAGTAGTCGATTTTGGTTGTGGTTCAGGCATATTAGGCATTGCAGCAATTAAACTAGGTGCAGAGCGCATGATAGGGATAGACATTGACCCGCAAGCGCTAGAAGCAAGCTTAGATAACGCTAACCGTAATGGCGTTGCTGACAAGCTTGAAGTTTATCTACCAGAAAACCAACCTGAATTTACAGCCGATATTGTTGTGGCAAATATTTTAGCGCAACCTCTGCGTGAGCTTCATAGTGTGATTTTAGGGTTATTAAAACCAGGCGGTAAAATTGCCATGTCGGGCATTTTAGAAGAGCAAGCAAAATCGGTTGCCGATATATATGCGCCCTTTATTGAACTTGATGAGATTGCCATTGAAGGCGACTGGACCCGAGTCAGTGGCATTAAAAAAGCATAATAGTGCGTTTTTTCAAAGTTTAGAGTATTAACTCAAAAGTCGTTTCTAGAGCCTGTATTTAACAGGCTTTACTATTTTTTTACATAATAAAAAATAAAGATTTTTTATTATAAAAACAACGACCGTTCAAAATTCACACAAATAAACCGCTTCGTCATACGGTTATCAAATGTCAATACGAAAAGAGCAAAAAAAAGTCACTTTTGTTCAATTTATAGCCTTTGATTTTTGCGCAAAAAGCCGTAAACTTAGCGCCCCTTGAAAAGAGGCCTATTGAATATCGTGCGTATCGGTTCATACCAACTTGAGAATAATGTCATTGTCGCGCCTATGGCGGGCATAACAGACAGACCATTTAGACAGTTATGTCGTCGTTTAGGCGCTGGCCTTGCTGTGTCTGAAATGCTGTCGTCTAATCCGAAGGTTTGGAAAACCGAAAAGTCGATGAACCGAATGGATCATTCTGGTGAGTCGGGTATACGTGCGGTGCAAATTGCAGGAGCAGACCCTGAGCTTATGGCACAGGCCGCACAATTCAATGTTGCAAACGGTGCACAGATCATAGATATCAATATGGGGTGCCCAGCAAAAAAAGTGAACAAGAAACTTGCAGGCTCAGCCTTATTACAGTTTCCAGAACTCGTGGAAGAGATTATTGATGCCGTCGTTAATGCGGTTGATATACCTGTAACACTTAAAATCCGTACTGGATGGGATCAGGACAACCGTAATGGTGTAGAGATTGCAAGAATAGCTGAACGTTATGGCATTGCATCACTGGCTGTACATGGGCGCACGCGCGCATGTATGTACAAAGGTGATGCTGAGTACGCCACAATTAGGGATATAAAACGTTCAGTGTCGATACCTGTGGTTGCTAATGGTGATATTACATCACCTGAAAAAGCAAAGCAGGTTTTGGACTATACGGGTGCAGATGCCATCATGATTGGTCGAGCCGCCCAAGGTCGCCCTTGGATATTTAGGGAGATAGACCACTATTTGCGAACTGGTGAACATATGCAGCCACCTGCTATTGCAGAGGTGCGCAGTATTTTAATGGAGCATTTAACCAACCTCCATATGTTTTACGGTGAGCCAATGGGAGCACGAATCGCTCGCAAACATGTATCTTGGTATTTGCAAACCCATGACAGTGACGGTCAGTTTAGGCGAGTATTTAATGCGCTCGACAATTCCGAGGAACAGGTCGTCGCATTAGAGCAATACTTTAAAACACTAGCAGCTAACTAAGAAAGAAAGAGACTTTATAATGTTCGAACAAAACGTGACTTCTCCATTTATCACAAACCCTCATGTTCAGTCACACGAGAAACCGCAGCCATTGCGTGATGCAGTAAAAAAAGCTGTTCACCACTACTTAAAACAGCTTAACGGTCAAGATGTGCAAGACGTTTACGACCTTGTTCTTTCTGAGCTAGAAGCGCCATTGCTTGAAGAAGTAATGACTTACACACGTGGTAACCAGACTCGTGCGGCAATTTTACTAGGTATCAACCGTGGTACTTTACGTAAAAAGCTAAAAAAATACGGTATGAACTAATACCTAAGGTATTGATGCCGTAATTGCTTTACCGCGCTTACTGATTCAATACACTGAGTGTTTTATAAAACACTCTTAAAAAAGCACCTTAGGGTGCTTTTTTTATCTGTAAAATTTATTAACGAAATTGCAAAATGCTCACGCTTTATGGGTCGTTATAAGTCGTTTTTTGAGTCGTAATCAGTTAAAATACGCGCTTCTAAGCTAGCTCATTAACTGAGGAAATCAAACTACAATGGATACACATCGTCCTATACGTCGCGCACTTTTGAGTGTGTCAGACAAAACCGGTATTGTTGAATTTGCCCGTGCACTAGAAGCACAAGGAGTTGAAATACTTTCAACTGGCGGCACTTGTAAACTACTTGCTGATAATGCGATTAAAGTTACCGAAGTATCAGATCACACCGGACACCCTGAGATCATGGATGGTCGCGTAAAAACCCTACACCCAAAAATTCATGGCGGTATTCTTGCTCGTCGTGGCCAAGATGAAGACGTAATGGCAGATAACAACATTGCTGCTATCGACATCGTTGTAGTTAATTTATACCCCTTTGCGAACACTGTCGCTCAAGAAAACTGCAGCCTTGAAGATGCTATTGAAAACATCGATATTGGTGGCCCAACCATGGTGCGTGCAGCAGCTAAAAATCACAAAGATGTGACGATTGTTGTTAACGCAAGCGACTATGACCGTATTATTAGCGAAATGCAAAATAACAACGGCTCAACGACCTACAAAACCCGCTTTGATCTAGCTATTGCCGCTTATGAGCATACAGCGCAATACGATGGTATGATTGCTAACTACTTCGGTAAAATGGTTCCTGATTACACAGAAGAAGCCGCTGAAGATACTAAGTTCCCACGTACTATTAATATGCAATTCACTAAAAAGCAAGATATGCGTTACGGTGAAAATTCGCATCAAGATGCCGCGTTTTATGTTGAAAACGACATCACTGAAGCGTCTGTGGCGACAGCGACTCAGCTACAAGGTAAAGCATTATCGTTTAACAATATTGCCGATACCGATGCCGCACTTGAGTGTGTTAAAGAATTTGATGTACCTGCGTGTGTTATTGTAAAACATGCTAATCCATGTGGTGTTTCAATTGGCGAAAATATCTTAGAAGCATACGATCGCGCCTTTAAAACTGATCCAACGTCAGCGTTTGGCGGCATTATTGCTTTTAATCAAGAACTTGACGCAAAAACTGCACAAGCGATTGTTGAACGTCAATTTGTTGAAGTTATTATTGCGCCAAGCGTGAGTGCGGAAGCCGCTCAAATAGTCTCGGCTAAACAAAACGTGCGTTTATTAGAGTGTGGTGAGTTCTCTGCTAAAGGCACAGGCCATGACATTAAACGCGTTAATGGCGGCGTTCTAATTCAAGACCGTGATTTAGGTATGGTAACGCAAGGCGACTTAACGGTTGTTTCTAAGCGCCAGCCTTCTGAGCAAGAACTTAAAGACTTACTGTTCTGCTGGAAAGTGGCTAAATTTGTTAAATCAAACGCCATTGTTTATGCCCGCGACGGTATGACTATTGGTGTTGGTGCAGGCCAAATGAGCCGCGTTTACTCAGCTAAAATTGCCGGTATTAAAGCCGCTGATGAAAACCTTGAAGTAAAAGGCTCGGTAATGGCATCAGATGCATTTTTCCCATTCCGTGATGGCATTGATGCTGCAGCTGCAGCAGGTATTACCGCGGTTATTCAACCGGGTGGTTCCATGCGCGATGAAGAAGTAATTGCCGCCGCTGATGAAGCCGGTATGGCAATGGTGTTTACAGGTATGCGCCATTTCCGCCATTAATCGCTTAAAGAGCTAACTACTTCAGTTAGCTCTTTTTGTTTGCATCAAATTCACGTATTCTGCTTATTCTATAACCATGACTAACAATTATAATGTGAAGGATTAGACGATGAAATTTGCACTAAAATCTCTACTGGTTGCCACACTGTCATTAAGTTCAACAATGGCGTTAGCACACAACCATGGCCACGACTCAGCATTAACAAATGCAGTTAAAGCAAGTGAGCGTAGCAGTGAACGCGACCAATACCGCAATCCTGTAGAAACCCTCGAATTTTTTGGCTTTAAACCAACAATGACTGTGGTAGAAATTGCACCAGGCGGTGGTTGGTACAGTGAAATTTTAGCGCCGGCATTAAAAGAGCAAGGCACCTATTATGCCGCGCATTTTCCTGCTGATTCATCGGTTGGTTATTACCAACGTTCTCTTGCTGGCTTTAAAGCTAAAATCGCTGAAGATGCCCGCTTTAGTGACGTTAAACTCACTGAATTTGCTCCTTCCACTCATTTAGATATTGCCCCTGCAAGTAGCGCCGATATGGTACTGACCTTTCGTAATGTCCATAACTGGTACATGAGTAAAGATAAAGAAGCTGCAAGCAATGCGTTTAAGTCTTTTTATACAGCACTTAAACCTGGCGGCACTTTAGGTGTAGTTGAACATCGCCTACCCGAAAAGCAAGCCGATGAAATGCAAAAGTCATCAGGTTATATGAAGCAAAGTGTGGTTATTGCACTTGCTGAGCAAGCAGGTTTTGAACTTGAAGCAAAAAGCGATATTAATGCAAACCCTCTTGATACAGCCGATCACCCTAAAGGGGTATGGACCCTTCCACCGAGCCTTAGACTTGGCGAGCAAGATGCCGCTAAATATAAAGCCATAGGTGAAAGCGACCGTATGACGCTGAAATTTAAAAAACCGCTTTAAATAGGATATTCGCCATGAATGTATTAGTCATTGGCAGCGGCGGCCGCGAACACGCACTTGCGTTTAAGGCCGCTCAAAATACAAAAGTAAACACTGTTTATGTTGCTCCAGGTAATGCGGGCACAGCCCTTGAGCCAAAACTTGAGAACGTAGCAATTAACGTTGAAGACCTTGATGGGCTTCTTAGCTTTGCACAACAAAATAATGTTGAGCTGACCATTGTTGGTCCAGAAGTGCCGCTAGTATTAGGTGTTGTTGATAAGTTTCGTGAACACGGCTTAGCTATTTTTGGTCCAACCGCCGGTGCAGCCCAGCTTGAAGGGTCTAAATCGTTCACTAAAGACTTTTTAGCACGTCATGCTATCCCAACTGCTGATTACCAAACGTTTGAACAAATCGACCCTGCGCTTGCCTATTTAAAAGAGAAAGGCGCACCGATTGTTATAAAAGCTGATGGTTTAGCGGCCGGTAAAGGCGTGATTGTAGCCATGAACGAGCACGAGGCTGAAGAGGCTATTCGCGATATGCTTGCGGGTAATGCCTTTGGTGAAGCTGGCAGCCGTGTTGTGATTGAAGAGTTTTTAGAAGGTGAAGAAGCGTCATTTATTGTGATGGTTGATGGTAAAAACGTATTGCCGTTTGCAACCAGCCAAGATCATAAACGTGCTTACAATGGCGATTCGGGTCCAAATACTGGCGGTATGGGGGCTTATTCTCCGGCACCGGTAGTCACGGATGAAATTCATCAACGCATTATGAATGAAGTGATTTACCCTACGGTAGAAGGTATGGCTAGCGAAGGCCATGCGTACACTGGCTTTTTGTATGCAGGCTTGATGATAGATGACACCGGCACACCAAAAGTAATTGAATATAACTGTCGTTTTGGCGACCCTGAAACACAACCTATGATGCTACGTTTGCAATCAGACTTAGTTGAGCTGATTGAAGCTGCTAACCGTGTAGAACTTGATAAAACCACTATTGAGTTCGACTCACGCGCCGCTGTAGGTGTTGTTTTAGCTGCCAAAGGTTATCCAGATAGCTACCCGAAAGGCGATGCGATTAATGGCCTGAAAGTAACTTACCCTGAAGGCGAAAAAGTTTTTCATGCAGGGACTAAGCAAGACGGTGACAATGTAGTAACTGCCGGTGGTAGAGTATTATGTGCAACGGCACTGGGTAATACCGTTACACAAGCACAACAACGTGCCTATAAACTGGTTGATGAAATCAGCTGGGACGGCATGGAATACCGTACAGATATAGCCTATCGTGCAATTGCTCGTGAAAAATAATTATTGAGTTTTACTCATTAAACTTTATAAGCGCAGATTATCTGCGCTTTTTACTGCTACACTGTAAAAAAACAATCAGGGCACAGGTTAATATTGGAATTTAAAACCTTGCGCTATCATGCGATAGCGGTCGTAATACTAATTTTTATCTTTTTTATTATCAGCACATTGGCAACAAACTTTGTGATGCCATCTCGCTATACTATAGATAAAATAACTCCTGTTTACCTCGATCATGCATATTACATAGACAAGAGTAAAACACAAAACTTCGCAGAAGTAATGAGTAATAAAGCACAGTTTACAGAGCAAGAATTTAACGATATTCCTTGGAGTTTTCAACAGCAAAATTATTGGTTACGCCTTGATTTAGAAAACAAAAGCAGCAAAGAAGAAGATGTGGTGGCGCACTTTGATAACCCGATGGTGGATCACCTCACTATATATAGGCTCAATAGTAATAACCAGCTACTCGATACTTATAAGCTTGGTGATAAAGAGCCGCGCCTTACTTTATTTAAGTATAGCGTGCCCCATATTCGTTTTAAGCTTGATGGCCAATCTAAACAACAATTAGTCATAAAAATAGATACCGTGGGGATTAGTAAAACCCCAATTCACTTATATCGCCATACTGTATTTGTTGACTTAGTGCGCTCTCAAACAGGCATTTGGGGAATTTTTGCTGGCGTACTATTAATGGCCTCGCTATATAACCTATTACTTTATTTTGGTATTAAAGACCGCGTATATTTAGTTTACATTGGCTACATTATTAGCGCTATTGCATTAATGGGCACCGTGCTGGGGTTTGGCTTTTATTTATGGCCGCTTGAATGGCAGTTATTTATTCACGAAAAAGTCATTGTGGTCAACTACACCATTGCGTTTTTTACCCTCGCCTTTTGCACACTGTTTTTACGTTATCATAAAGACGGTTGCTGGCGCTATAAATTAAGCATCGGCTTATTAAGACTGATGCTAGTTCTAGGGACATTGAGTTTTTTCATTCCTGAAAATATAGCCGCACCGATATTTTTTGTGATTTTAGGATCGCTCTATATTGTCTGCTTCATTTTAATTTACAACAAATTAAGAAGCGGTTTTCGTTGGGCTAAGTTTTACGTATTTTCGTGGGTGCCACTGATCATTGGCGCAGCTATCCAACCTCTAGAGCTCACAGGCGTTATTTCCTATAGTTTTTCAATACGCCATGCTTTTTTAATGGCCATTTTGTGTGAAATTGTCCTAATGGCAATGGCACTTGCTGATCGGATTCGTTACCAGCGTGAGCAAGTTCTTTATCATGCAACACATACCCAACAAACCAAGCTACTCAATAGCGCCAAGCTAAAATATGCCTTTATGGCACTCAAGGCGCAGCAGCGCTCTACCACTTTATGTTTGGTGAAAATACGTCATTTTAACTCGCTAAATACCATTATTACCTCTTCGCAAGGATATGAGCTAATTAAGCATGTTGCTCACGAGCTTGAATGCAAATTAAGCTTTGAACGAGAGTTTTTTCATCTCAACAATGGTATTAATCAGCCAGCTAAAATTGCTGATTTGGGCAGTGGCGTATTTGCCTGCATTTCTACTAAAAAACAGAGTCAGCACACGCTCGAAGAATTACTCAAACAGATCTTAAATAAGTTACCAAAAACATATCAAATTAAAGGTCTAGACTTACAACTTAATTACAGTGTTGGCATTAGTGGTTACGGTAAACGTGATGATTTTGAGTTTTGGTTAAAACGAGGCTATTTAGCATTACACGACGCTAAACATAACCTAAGCAAAGTAAGCTCATCACTTGCGCATGACAACCTTACCATGGACGTTGCTCTTGCAGCCAAGCTACAGCAAGCGATAAGAGAGGATCAACTTGCACTTTATTATCAACCACAAGTGAGCTTAGAGGAGTGCAGTATACACGGCGCGGAAGCCCTACTACGCTGGCCAGATGCTGACTTTAAAAATATTTCGATAGAAAAGCTAATTATACTCGCCGAACACACTGGTATTATTAATGAATTAACAATTTGGGTTATTGAACAAGCCTGTAAAGACATTGCAAAGCTGGCATCCGATGACATAAGCAATCATAGTATTAGTATTAATTTAAGTGCAAAAAATCTAGCCATTACTAATTTGACTGAAAAAGTAGAGAATATTTTAATTAAATATCAAGTTGCCCCTCACTTATTAAAGTTTGAACTGACTGAATCTGCTTTTGTCGAAAACCAAGATGCATTAGTCACCTTGGTTGAGGAGCTTGCCACCTTGGGCGTTAAAGTGGTACTCGACGACTTTGGTACGGGTTATTCATCGCTTAGCTACTTAGTTAACTATCACTTTAGCGAACTTAAAGTAGATAAGTCGTTTGTGTTTGATTTAACTGATAACCGTGCGCATCAGGTTATTGTGCAAACAGCCATAGATATGGCACATAATCTGGGCCTAACTATCACGATTGAGGGCGTAGAGACTCAAGAGGTTCATCAACTACTTACAACGATGAACGCCGACCGTACTCAAGGCTACTTGTATGCCAAGGCACTCTCTTATGATAATTATTTAGACTTCTTAAAAAGCCAATACAGCCTAAAAATGTTAAGCTCCCCTTTTTAACATCTTTGGGGCCAAGAAAAGATGCAAGGTACACTGCGTAAATTAAAGTCGAGCTTAACAGAGCCAGTTCAATATCACCTACCTGTAGGTGAGCAGCTGGTTGATTTAAATGCCTTAATAGGCAAACAGCTAACCCTTACTTTTAGTGGCACAATTTTGTGCTCTAACTGTGGTAAAAAAACCAAAAAGAGTTACTCTCAAGGGCACTGCTTTGTGTGTATGCGCAAACTTGCCAGTTGCGATATGTGTATCATGAAACCGGAAACCTGCCATTACGACCAAGGCACCTGCCGCGAGCCAGAGTGGGGCGAAGAAAATTGCATGATCCCGCATTATGTTTACCTAGCAAATACCTCAGGATTAAAAGTAGGTATTACTCGCCATACACAAATTCCTACCCGTTGGATTGACCAAGGGGCAACCCAAGCCTTACCTATTTTTAAAGTGCAGACTCGTTTGCAATCGGGCTTAGTTGAAGTAGCGCTGGCACAGTTTATTGCTGATAAAACCAATTGGCGTAATATGCTTAAAGGACAAAACGACACGCTTGATTTAAAAGCAGCAGCCGCCGAACTTATTCCACAAATAAGCGAAAAGCTTACAGAGCTGAGTGAGCTGTTTGGCGCAACCGCCATTGAACAACTTGATGAAGACGTAGTAAACCTTGATTTTCCAGTTAGTGAATACCCAACTAAAATTAGCTCATTTAACTTTGATAAAAACCCTGTTGTTAGCGGTATTTTACAAGGTATAAAAGGTCAGTACTTAATTTTTGATACCGGTGTGATTAATATTCGAAAATTCACCTCTTATGAAGTGAGCGTAGACTCAGAATAACCTTTTGCTGCTTGGTTATAAAATGCTATCCATTGCTGTCGTGTTAATGGATAGCAATAATGGTAACCCTGAATAATATTGCAGCCTATTGTTGCTAAGTGTGCCTCTTGCGAGGCATGCTCAACTCCCTCAGCAACCACATCTAACCCTAAACTTGTCGCCATGGCTATAATAGCCGCTACAATTTGGCTATTGCCGTATTCATCAGGAATTTTAGCAATAAAACTGGCATCAATTTTTAACGTGTTAAAGGGCAGTTTAGTTAAATAGCTTAATGCCGAATACCCCGTGCCAAAATCATCAAGCGCAATATGTACACCTAACGTTTTAAGCTGTTGTAACTGTTCTTTTGCCTGTGAAAAAGAACCTATAAAGCTACTTTCAGTCAGCTCTATTTCAAGTAAACTCCCAGGTAATTGATAGCGAGTAAGCATGGCCTTAATGTTATCAGCTAACTTACCTTGGCTTAGGTGGCAAGCAGATACATTAATCGCTAAACGTCCGGGATTCATTCCTTGTGCTTGCCAAAGAGTTAACTCCTTACCGGCTTGGTTAATAACCCATAAATCGAGACGAACAACTAAACCTAACTCTTCAGCAAGCGGAATAAACTGCGCTGGCGAAATAGTGCCTAAATCAGGGTCTTGCCAACGCAGTAGTGCTTCAGCCCCCATAATCTCCCCTGTTTTTAAACACTGTTTAGGCTGAAAATAAAGCTCAAACTCATCATTTTCAAGTGCATGTTGAAAGCGGCTCATCATTGCCAAGCGCTCAAGGGAGCGGGCATTCATTGAGGGTTGAAACAACTGAAACGAATTACGCCCCACATCTTTTGAGCGATACATGGCAATATCAGCATGCTTTAATAATGTTTCACTGTCTAAGCCATCATCTGGATAAACCGCTGCACCTATAGAGGCAGTAACACCCACTTCAAATCCTTCCAATTTAAAGGGGGTATTTAAGTGATTTAAAATACCCTCTGCAAGTCTGATAACAGCTGCTACGCTTTCAACCTCACACAAAACAATAAACTCATCCCCCCCTAATCGTGCCAGTGTATCCCCTTCATTGAGGATGTTAATAATGCGCTCAGAGACTAATTTTAATAAGGTATCACCGGCGTTATGGCCCAAGCTGTCATTTACCTCTTTAAAACGGTCAAGATCAATAAACATTACCGCTAGCATTTGTTTATCTCTGTGAGCAGAGGCCAGTGCCATAGAGAGCCTATCGTTAAATAAGCGCCGATTAGGTAAGCCGGTTAGTTCATCAAAATATGCTAGCTGCACTACTTTTTTCTTCTGCACTCTTTCGCTCTGTTATGTCACTAAAAATAGCGGCATAAGTAACATCACTATGACTTGGCTCTTTTATTTCTATAATACTGAGCCACTCAATATAAATATCGCCAGATTTTTTACGGTTATGAATTTCCCCCTGCCATACGCCTGTTTTAGTCAGTGAATCCCACATTTTTATATAAAAGTTTTTATCATGACGTCCTGAACTCAACATATTAGGCCGCTTTCCTATCACCTCATATTCTTTGTAGCCGGTTAAATGAGTAAATGCAGGATTTACTTGCATAATCACCCCATTCGAGTCGGTAATCATGATGCCATCTAGGGAGGAGTCGATAATTTTATTGGCTAAAAATAAATTACGCTGAGAGTGCTGCAGTGCAATATCACGCTGCTGAAGTACCTTTTCAAGCTCACAGCAATATGCTGTTTCAATTTCATTAATTAAGTTTTCAAGTGATAATACGCCGTTAATTTGATTATTTTCGCTTACCACTAAATGCCGAATATTACTTTCAGACATCAACCTGTAAGCATCAAAAAGGCTGTCTTGTGGGCTTATTTTATACAGAGGACGGCTCGCCAAATCCCAACAAATAAGGTGGTTATGCTGCTCGGTGATGAGTTTTAATAAATCTCGCTGGGTAATAATGCCATGGACATTTTCATCTTCATTAAAGACTAAAATCACTTTTTCAGCGTATTCGCGCATTAAGTTAACCGCGTCATTAATTGCTAATGAGCTGGGGACTACCCTAATATTTTTATTATATTGCTCGTTTATCGGTCTAAATTGCAGGTAATGCTCTAATCCTTGATTACTCACAATATCAGTAATACTAATCACCCCGCTTGGGTTATCATTCGCATCGGTTACCAGTAAGTGTCTTACGCCATGCTTATTAAACACCATCGCGGTATCGGTTAATAATTGTTGGCTGGATACACTCAACACCGGGCTCGACATTACCTTTTCAATCACTATTTGTCTAAGTGTCAGATCAGAAAAGTTAAGCGTTAAGCAATCAGTTTCAGTCCACACCCCCACTATTTGCTGCTGATGTTTAACAAAAATAGCGCTAACATTGTGCGCACGCATTAGTTTCACCGCTTCAATTAAAGGGGTATCCTCAGTACAGGCGATCACCTTATTGGTAAAAACATCGCATACTTTTTGATAGCGGCTAGTGTGGGGCATTGCTTTTACTTCCAAAATTAAACCAATGCACGATTATAAATTATTCAGTAAATGACAATTTGATTTAGGACAATATATGAGCATCAGTTACCCATTAATTATTATTTATAATAATGAGATTGAGCTATTAGAGCATGCAGATGAGTTACATGATTTTATTTATACTATGGACGTGAATGAGCAGAAAAACGTGGTTATTTTAGATAAGGTAAGTGGCTATCAAGGTTTAAATGGCGATGCGCATAATGCACTCAGTGCAATACAATTAGCGCAATTGGTAAAGGAATATTTAGCAAAAGAAGGACAATGTTGCCTCAGTAAAATAGAGCAGCTTACTCCTGATCAGGCATTTATGTTACTCGCCGAAATCAACTAAGGCTTTAACGTGTGCAATCGCGCTGCGCCCGAGGGCAGACAGTGAGTATCCTCCCTCTAGGTAAGAGATAATACCTAAGCAACTATGTTGTTGGCTAAATTGCGCTAACTGCTCAGTAAGCCATATATAATCACTTTCGACAAACTTTAAACTGGCCATATCATCTTCAAGGTGCGCATCAAACCCTGCACTTATAAAAAGTAGCTCAGGCTCAAATTCTGTTAATTTTGGTAGCCACTGCTGCTCATAAAGCGCTTTTAAATCAGTACCATCACTAGCAATAGGCAAAGGTGAATTTACCAACGTGGCGTTATTTTTAATGGCGGTATTTGGATAAAATGGATATTGAAATAACGAGCACAGCAACACATTTTCATCATCCATAAAAATATCTTGCGTGCCATTGCCATGGTGTACATCAAAATCGATAATGGCAATGCGTTTCACCCCTTTGCTTTGTGCATATTTAACCGCAATCGCAAGGTTGTTAAACACACAAAAACCAGAAGAGCTATCTCGGTTAGCGTGATGCCCTGGCGGGCGCACTGAGCAAAATGCAGCATCCAATTTACCCTCTAAAACCTCATCAACAGCGAGTAACCCTGCACCTACTGCACGCTCAATTGCTTTCAATGAATCGGGGCATAACCAGGTATCGCCGTCCAAATCGCTAAGCCCTTCGGTTGGGATCATACTTTCTACATGCTTGATGTGTTGTTCACTATGCGCCAATAAATAGTGCTCACGCGAGGCCTTAGGTGCTTGTTTCTGCTCGATAGCGACATCCAGCCCACTTGCAAGTAGACGGTCGTTAATCGCATCCAAACGCTCAGGGCACTCTGGATGATCGTCAATCATTTTATGTTTGCGGCAGTGAGGGTGAGAAATAATCGCAGTGCGCATAGCTAACTCCAAAAATAAGTTGCTTAACGAGTATAACAAAGCCACCTGAGGGTGGCTTTGCGACTTTGGTTGATACTAAACGACTATTTAACCAAAATAGTGGTTATTTAGCTTTTAAGTCAAGATTTCTAAAATCAAAGCTAAAATCGGTCACCTGCGTTGAAACTGCCTTCATTTTCGCTGATTCTACACGGTTATCTGCACTCATAGAAAAACGAATAAAGGCATCTGCCTCTAATAGCTTTTCATCCCATTTAACAATAAAGGTATTACCTGTGTAATGCTCCAACTCACCTTTGAGGCGCTTTGTATGGGTAAAATCAATGCGTAATTTACCATCTAACTCTTCAATTATTACATCGCCATACCAATCATCATGCAAAGTACCGGTGTAATTAATGGTTGGCAATGCAGGCTGGATATCTGCAGGCACTGATGGAGTCGCGTTAGCATAGGCTTTTTCTTTACCTGCAAAGTGCTTTTTAGCTAAATCTTCAACCCAGTCTTTATCTTCAAGCTCTAGTACATCTTCAAGTACTTCATGAGTCACCGCCGATAATGCAGAAAACGCTTGTTGGTTGCTTAATATCACAATTCCCACATTTTTCTCTGGCAAAAGAGTAACCTGCGAGACCATACCTAAAATGCCACCACCATGTGCCAGCTTCTTAAGGCCGTGGTAATCCTCTATACTCCAGCCTAATCCATAACCTCTAAATTGCTGATGGTACGCTTCATAGGCACTTTTAGATGCCAGTGAGGTAATATGTGGGTGCCACATTTGTGCTTGTTGTTTTTCACTAAATAGCTGTTCGCCATTAGGCATTTTGCCACCAGCAAGTTGAGTACGAAGCCATTGGCTCATATCATTTACGCTTGATGCAATGGCTCCTGCCCCTCTAAAATCTTCAAGGTAATTAACAAAAAAGGGATGCAATTTACCGTCCATTGGGATGTGCCCAATTGCCCAGTTTTTGTTATTTTTAGCGATACGCGAAAAGCCAGCGCGTGAGTTGCTCATATTTAGCGGCTGTAAAATATTTTTTTCAATGTAGTCGTTCCAGCTCATCCCCGATATACGGGCAACAACTTCACCAGCGGTAACAAACATTAGATTGTTGTAAGCATATTGGCTACGAAAACTGCTAGCAGGTTTTAAATATTTCAGCCCCGATAAAATATCGGCTACCGATTTATCAGTACTTGGCCAAATCATTAAATCACCTTGACCAAGCCCTAACCCACTGCGATGGCTTAGCAAATCGCGAATTCGCATTTCACGGGTAACGTATGGGTCATGCAATCTAAATTCGGGTAGGTGATCAATTACGCGATCATCCCAGCTTAATTTGCCTTCATCTACCAGCTTAGCCAGTGCTGCACTGGTAAATGCCTTGGTATTTGAAGCAATGCCAAATAAAGTGTCTTTATTCACCTTGCTATTAGTATTGAGGTTGGCAACACCAAAGCCTTTAGCAAATACTACTTTGTCATTTTCAACAATAGCAACGGCCATTCCGGGTACATCAAAACGCGTCATTGAAGCGTTGATCACCTCTGAAATTTTATCGGTATCAACCGCTGCAGAGCTCGTGAACGTCCAGCCAACCAATAATGCGGCTGTGGCTAATTTTGTTAGTTTCATAGTGTTACCTTAGGTTATTATTTTTGTTTAATCTTGATGAACCGCAAATTCTATGTCGGCGCGCGCTTTATTCGTATCTTGCTTACTAGGATAAGCTAAAATACGTTGACTATAATGCTCTGGCACACCGGCCTCTAGCGCACCACGATATACATGTTGCACGTACCAGTCATAAGGTAGCAGTGTGTCGTCATGTGTGTTTGCTATGTAGCAGTGCACATTAATGTCATCGTCATCTAAAAGGCTCACGGTTAAATCAACACAGTCGTAATTAGGGCCTTCAATTTTATCTAAGATCTCTTTTTCGGCCTCATTAAGCTGATACACCACCCCATATACAACTGCATCGGGTTCGTTGGTGGGCACAATAGTGCATTTACCTGAACCATCAGCAAAGGCCATATTAAAGGTTAACTTATAGCCTTTTAAAAGCGCCGTACCCACACGTTTTGCGTTAGGTAAACGTGCCAATAAACGATTAGATGACATATTGGAGCCAAACGAAAAATTATATAACGCCATACTATTCCTTAGGGTCTATCAAATAACAACTCGCACAGCCAGTGCGATTAAAATAATGCCAATGCCACGATCGAACCAATAGCCACTTTGTTGAAAAAAGTTTCGCACCCGTGCTTTTGATAACAATAGCGACAAAATAGAAAACCAAGCCCAGGTAGCAAGCGCCATATAAACACCATACCCCACTTGCACTATTACTGGTGTTGTAGGGCTAATCACCAAGGTAAACAAAGACATAAAAAATAGCGTAGCCTTAGGATTTAATGCATTGGTAAAAAAACCACGGCGAAACGCAAGCCATGGTGACTCAGGTACAAGGATGGGTTTTGCAGTCTGTTCTGATGAGGTGTTTGAAGGTTTAGCAGCGCGTAGCGCCTGCACACCTAAATACGCTAAATAAGCACCAGCTATATATTTAAGTGCCATAAACAGCGAAGGCGATTGAGTTAACACCAACGCGACTCCCAACACACAATAAGCTATGTGTAATAAAATAGCTGCGCCTACACCTGCACTGGTCCACAGCGCATTATGCCTGCCGTACTGTACACTTTGCTTAAGTACCACAGCAAAGTCCGGCCCTGGGCTGGCCACTGCAAAAAAGTGAGCAATGGCAATTAATAAAAACTCATCAATATAGATCATAATTAACTGGCTTGCTCTGGCGAAAAAGCCAACAACAATGGGTTAGCCGATTGATTAACCAACGCTTTTATTTCTTTTTGCGCTTTTTTAAATTGGCCTCGTAAATGCGGCTTTAAATGTTTTTTAGAGTATTTATCTTGCTTAAAGTAACTTACTAAAGCATGCATAAATACAGAATGGGTTTCACTGAGCGTGGCTTCGCGATTGGCATATGGGTTGTAACATGAGCCACAACCCCCCTTAAACTGGTACACGGTATTGCTCATCATCACCCCAAAACCTAAAAAGCACGCTAAAGCATCCGTTGCTTGAGGTAAGTACGCTTTACCACCTGGGGGTAATACGCCTACATGATGAATTAAAATGGTAGCAAGAGTACCTGCAAAGCTAGCTACTAAATCTTGTGGCTGATTGATTTGGTTTGGGTTAAACGACACATTAATTGTATGGCTTGGTGGCACCATTAAATGGCAGTGCTCACCACGTAGATGCTCACTAAATTCAAAATGTGGAAACACCTGAGGTTGTAATTGTTGCGGTGCAACAAGTGTTATAGGCCACTCATCCATACCAGCATAATGTTTAACACGCGCAAATACTTTACTGGCCATTTCTTCAATGCTTGAAACCGAATCAGGAAAAAACTCGACCGTTGGCAAAATAATTTGGCTGTGCTTAGTAAAAAAATTCAGGTCAAAGTTTTCTGCTGCCCAAATAAAGGTATCAACTAGCCACTGTTGTTCTTGTTCTGCCAATAAGGGCTTTGATTTAAATAGGGTTAACATAAACTATTCTTGCCCCTTCGCCCATTGCCATGCTTGTGTATTGTATAAAGGCACCGTAGAAAGCGCGTGATGATGACTGCCCGTAGATTCTTTCGTTGAGTACGATAAATACAATAACGTATGGGTTTTAGCATCATAAATACGACGAACTTTTAACGACTTAAACAAAATACTCTTAGATGATTTAAACACGACTTCACCCGACTTACTACGGTCAATAGACTGTAATTGGTCTGCGGTAATTGGCCCTGTTTGGCGACAAGCAATCGACATATCTGATGGGTCTGAAAAGTCTAAATTAGCCTCAATGTGACTAATATGACAAGTAACCCCTGTAACAAGCGGGTCTTGCTGTGAGTTAACCACCACATCTTTAGTGGTAAACAGCCCTAAACTCACTGAAGCAACATCATCAGAACACCCTGTAAGCCCTGCTAAACACGCAATTAGACTACCCATTTTGAGATACTTCATAGCAAGTCCTTCGTTCATATTAAAATTAAGTTATGCCTTATACTAAACGCTTTCACTGCGATAAAACAAATTTTATAAGCAATAAAAAAGGCACGCCCGAAGGAGTGCCTTTGCAAACAAATACAGCTAAAAATTATTAAAAGCTATATTGTGCACCTAGATAAACATAGCGGCCTGCACCGCCGCCGTAACGGCTATAGAAGTTCCCTCGACCACTTGGGTAAAATGCCCCTTTGTCGTCAAATACATTATTAATCCCGCCAAATACACGTAAGTCACTCTTATCAGTCAATGCCATAGTGTAAGACGCTGATAAACTATGCTTTAAAAATGAGCCGTAGTTTTGGTATGCCAGTGGCTCAGGGTTAGCAATACAACCGGCACCGCCCTCAGCACAGCGCTCATCATTTGCAGCAACATACTCAAGGTAGTCTTTCTCATCTTCTTGGCTTGCTTTAAATGCGCCTACGTAATTCGTACGCCAGCGGATACGTAAGTCATCCATTTTCCATACAATCGACATAGCGGCTTTATCTTTTGAACGACCGTAGCCCGCATACTGTGAAGTAACACTGTTACCATCTAACCCTTCATAGGTTTGTGAGTTTTCAATAATGTGATTGTAATCAAGCTTAAATGACAGGTTACCATAGCTGCCTATGTCATATTTGTAAGTTGCAACTACATCGTAACCGCGCGCTGTTAACTCATCTAAGTTATATTCACGCTGTAGTATTTTTACAATGTTACCTTCGTCGTTACGGGTAATATCGTTACAGTATTCGTTATCACTACCCCATGACGCTTCTGAGTCATAACATTCACGCATGATGTTTTCGTTACTTATTTCATCAATTGCATCAACAATGGCAATGTCGTAGTAATCAACCGCTAAGTTAAAGCCATCTAAAAACTCAGGAGATACAGTAATACCAAAGGTATAGGTATCTGCTGTTTCTTCTTTTAGGTTTGGATTACCTGTATTTGGCGAATAGTTATTATCTTCACTTTCAAATTCAAAGTCAGGATCATCAGCCAGCTTTTGTGCCAAGGTTGGCTCTAACCGACAGTTATCGTGTCCCGGGTTTGTTGATGTTGCTGTTAAGCCATCACAAATATCATCGAATGAGTCATAGTCACCTCGTGGTGGTGATAATAGCTCTGTAATTGTTGGGGCACGTTGTGCACGCGCATAGTTAGCACGTAGCATGTATCCATCAATTGGCTGCCACAGTAAACCAAGCTTATAACTAGCTACAGTACTAATATTTTCCATGCTGTAATTAGCTAAACGCAACGACGTTTCTGCTGATAAACTTTTAGCAAATGGCACGTCTTTAAGTAGTGGCACTGCAAGCTCTGCAAACGCCTCATACACTTCTACTTCACCATAAAAAGAAGGCACAACGTTAAACGTAATACCGCCCGCTTTCATATCATCACTGGTATCTAGGCTTTGCGAGTCTTTACGATACTCTGCGCCAAATACTGCAGACACATTGCCTGCTGGTAATTCATATAAATCACCGGTGATATAACCCATTACCGTATACTGTTGAATCTTCGTATCAATAATTGGATTTGTACGGATCCAGTCAGCCATTTCAGGGGTAATAGACCCTTCACCAAATAAATTAAGTGGGACACATCCTTGCGCTCGCGCTTCGGCGTCTTTACATTGAATAGTGCCATCGGCTAGCTTTTCAGCTTGCAGGGCTTGGTTAACACGTACCGTGTTTAACTCGTTACTGCGGATTTGATGCTGTTTAAATTGACCATATCCGGCAGAAATATCCCAATCCCATGTATCATCAAACATCATACCTTGCAGGCCAGCCCAGGTACGAATAGTCGTACGGTCGTTATCAGTGCTGATATTACCTACTTCACCAAAACGACGATCCCAATAAATACGGTCTTTGTATGGGTTACTGTCAATAATTTCTTGTGGCACATACGGGTTATCAATAGGAATATAACCTGGCGCAATATCATCGATAGGATCCCCTGTCACTGGGTCGTAGCGAGGTACAAATGCGCGCTCATACTCATCCTCTGGTGACTTGTTGTTAAACGAACCACTCTTACTGTATTGCATTTGGAAGTAACTCATGATGTCGTCTGTTACATCATAATCGACTTTTATTGCAGTCGAAAAGTTATCACTCGGCACATCAAGCATGACGTATTGCTGTGAATTAATACCATAAATTTCTTCATTGCCTTTCCAATCATCACGTAGCGTTTGACCGTCGTACCAAAACTGAGTGTCGTTATTATTATTCTCTAAAAATACACCGCCTAAAGTGCCATCGCTTTTGCTTGCCCAATCAACTTGTGTAATACCACTCATACACTGATAGCCATCAGCAGTGTACATTTGATTACACATCAGCTCATCATCGTAACTATGCGCCGCTTCTATTTGCGCTCGGTCGCGATCGTAAAAGGTCATACCAAAATCACGATCCCAGTTTGAGCTAACAAATACATAACCGCGATCATCAGCAAATGACGTTCCGTAGTTTAAATCAAGCGTAAATTCGCGACCGCCACCATCTGTTGTTTCACCGCCTCGGGCTTGAAATTCAAAACCTTCTTTTTTTGACTGGGTAATAATATTAACTACACCAGCAACCGCATCAGCACCATAAGTGGCCGACGCACCACCACTAATAATTTCAACACGTTCTACCATGCCACTAGGAATAGTATTTAAACTGACATAATTACCACCGTAACTATTAGAGACAACACGGCGGCCATCAATCAATGTCAGCGTTCTATTAGCGCCTAAATCACGAAGCTGGACTGTTGATAAACCGGTAGCAGAGATACTTGATTGGCTGGTTGTGTTACCAATACTTTGGCTCAGTGCAGGCATATTATCGATTAATACATCTGAAAGATTGCCTAAGCCTGTATCCTGAATTGATGCTCTGTCCATGGTAACCAGCGGAGTCGTAACTGAAAAGCTATCACGCTTTAAACGCGAGCCTGTTACTGTTATTTTCTCTGGTACTTCTTGTACCACTTCTTCGCTTGCCTTAGCAGTTGATTGACGAGCAATAGCCTCGTCATTTGCTATTGCTTGCCCAGATAAGCTTGCTGTTATAGCCAATGCTAAAGCGCATTTTTTGGTTGATATTTTACTCACAGACTTCCCTCATTTTTTATTATCCCATTAGTAGCTTTTTTATTAACTTTTTAGTTATTAAATCTGTTTTGTACTAATTGGTTTGTTTTACTAATAACAGGTTGTAAGTAATCGTGAATAAAAGCACAATGAGAGGTGTCTCGTTTATATCCCTATTTTACATCTATTTAACATCTATTTATTTATAATCATGGACTTATATTTATTGTGTTAGAATGTTGTAAAATTGAATATTAACTAATTATCGTGTTACTTTGCATTAAACAACACGTACAAACATCGCTAATAACTCATACTAGGAAGAGGTTTAAATACACATACTATGAATACTCAACAGCCTTTTTCAATTGGAAGTTGCCAAATATCGGCGTTTGAAAATAAGCTGTTTTGTGCTGATAAAGCCTGTATTTTACAACCTAAATTTATAGAACTGCTGACCTACTTAGTAGCGTGTTATCCAAGTGCGGTGAGTCGCGAACAACTAATCGAAAACGTATGGGATGGTAATCAATATGTGGGTGAAAAAGCACTCACTAATGCCATATGGCACCTTCGCAAAAGCTTTAAAGAACTTGACCCCGACAACACCTATATAGAAACACTGCGTAAAACAGGTTACCGCTTAGTGCAAAAGCCTATAATGCCAAACGCACAGAACAATATTAATGCTTCCCCTACTCGCCCTAAATATATTTTCGCTGTAGTCATGGCTATCGTGGTCTTGTTATTCGCTGGTGTCTGGGGTTATAGCGCTTTTAGCGATGAAAATAAGCCACTTGCGCTATCGCAACAAGCAGAGCGGTTATACGATCATGTTGAAACCATTACTACCAGCCCAGGACGAGAGCTATTCCCCGCTATATCCAGCGACAGTCACTTTTTAGCATATTCTTGGCGCCGCCCTGGTCATAAAGCAAATTTATACTTACGTGATTTACATTTACCCGAACAAGCTGCAATAGCACTTACCGACACCCCATTCATTGAAGGGCGAGCGGTATTTAGCCCCGACTTAACTTTTATTTATTATTATCGCCGTATATCTGGTCAAGGCTGTGAGGTTATTCAGCAAAATATTGCCTCGGGAAATACCACTATTTTAGGGAAGTGTGGTAACAAAGCGAGTACCGATATAGACATAAATGCCCTAGGCACTAAACTGGTTTATATTAGTGAAGATGATAAAAATAATCTGACTCAACTTAACCTTGTTGATTTAACCTCATCGCCATACACAGTTACTCAAATACCTTGTATTTCAGCATGCCAATATACCGATGAGTCGGTTGTATTCTCCCCAGATGCAACTCAACTTGTAGTATCGCGTAACTTACCAACGGGGTTTGAAGAACTATTTTTAATAGACATAAAAACAGGTAATGCAAAGCAACTAACCACTGGGTTCATTGATATGAGAGGCGTTGATTGGCACCCCTCTAAAGCGCAACTCGTTTTTTCTGGTGTGAAAAAAGGTAAACGCCAAGGGTACTTTTATAACCTTAAAACACAACAAATGATCAATGCCCGCATAGATGGCTTAAGCTACCCAGAGTTTGCAAGTGATGGCAGCTTATATTTTCATCAGTGGAATATAGACTCGGCTTTAATGCGTTTAGAGGTTAATAATGCAGTTGCAAGCTCCCCTTTCCCAGTGCTATCAAGCCACTTTAGTACCCGCTTTCCTGATTATAACAAAGCCAGAAACAAACTCGCGTTTGTCTCTAATGAGTCGGGCTCAATGGAGTTGTGGACCGCAAATAAAGACGGTACCTCTCGAAAGCAGCTCACTAATCTCAATGCCAATATTTACAACCCGGTATGGTCGCCAGATGGTGATTATATTGCTTTTGTTGCCTCGCATCCTAGTGGTCATGCGTTATACCTGTATGACTTTAATAAACAAACCAGTGAATTATTACCTACGGGCTTTAGCGATCATGGTAAACCGAGCTGGGCTGCAGATAGTAAAAGCGTATTAGTTTCTGATGATCAGCACGTGTATCGCTTAGACTTAAGCACTAATAAGCTTATACAAGCTGTAGAGGCTCCCACGCCATACGCTTATGAAAACAAGCAAGGCGCTTTAATTTTTGCCAACCAAGCAACCAATCAACTATGGATCAAAGACCCTAAAAGCCAAACTGAGCAACTACTAGTTAGCGATATTAATTTATCAAATCATAATTCGTGGTATTTTTTTGAAGGCGATACCTTAGCGACATCACGTATTTACTATTTTAATGTAAAACAAGGTGATTACCGATTAAGTTATTACGACCTCTCAAAAAAAGATCACCATGATGTAATAAAGCTTCCTGAGCGCGCATTTAGCCGTACTTCTGGCTTAACTTATATTACGAGTGCAAACTGGCTGGTGTACTCTTCGTATAAGTCACCACAAATTGATATAAAACGTATTAACCATCAATATTTGCCATAAGGGTAACAGCTTAAACCAAATTTAAAAAATTAAGCTTCCTAGGGTTAGCGCGTACAAACCCGTTTGGTATAATTAAACAAACCAATCTTAAGAGGATACGCTAAATGCCACACATTATTATTGAACACTCAGAAGATCTGCCTTTATTACCTCAGGTTCTAGTGGAAAAAATCCACACAACAACATTTGAAAGTGGCTTATTTGATTTAGAAACAATAAAAACTCGTGCTATTGCGTATCAACATTACCAATTAGGTGTGGGTAAAGAGGGGTTTATTCATATTGCAGTACATATTATGGCTGGGCGCTCTATTGAGCAAAAACAAAAACTAAGTGAGCAGTTACTAGCGTGCCTACAAACATATTGTAGAGCTTCTGATAGCTTAAGCGTTAATATTTACGAAATGAATCACGAGATTTATCGTAAAAATTAACCGCTGTTAAAACATCATAGTTATAGGCAAGTGCTCTATAACTATGATGGTATCCCCGCTCTGCTAATTTTTATAAAACCGCGGTTAAAGCGTAAACTTACCTAGTAAATCCCTTAAAATATTCGACTCTTTATTTAAGCCACTACAAAGCTGCTCTGACTTTTTCATATTTTCTTTGGTTTGCTCTGCCGAGTCGGAAATCATCACAATATTTTGGCTAATTTCTGAGGTTGCTAACGTTTGCTCTCTCGTTGCGGTAGCCACCGAGTTATTTAACTCGCTTAACAGTACAATTTCCTGTGAAATACCATTTAATGTATGGCCTGTTTCTTTTAATCGCTCGGCATTTTCTAAGGTGTTTTTGCTACCCAATTCAATCGCAGTTACCGTGCTTGAAGCTTTAGCATTTAACGAAGCAATCATCTCATTAATTTGCTCTGTAGACTCCGCAGTACGCTGTGCAAGCGTTCTCACTTCATCAGCAACTACTGCAAAGCCACGCCCTTGCTCGCCAGCTCTCGCCGCTTCAATTGCCGCATTTAACGCCAATAAGTTAGTTTGCTCAGAAATCCCTTTAATAACATCCAATACATGAGAAATTGATTTAATCTCTGTCGAGAGCTCTAACACTGAGGCCACAGAATTGGCCATCGATGCTTCCAGCTGCTCCATTTGTTTAATTGTGCTTTGCACAAAATCAACGCCTTTATGTGTAGTCTCTTCGGTTTTAGTAGCAATATCTGCCGCATTGCTGGCACTGCCAGAAATATCTTGAACCGTAACTTCCATCTCATTAACCGCTGCCGCCACCGTTTGTGTACTCGATGACTGTACCTCAGCTAAATTAGCCGCTCCTTGTACTTGCTCAAGTACATCTTGGGAAATACCTTTAACATGAATTGCCGACTCAGAAACCTGTTTAAACATATAATGTAACTGCTCTAAAAACAGATTAAACTTAATCGCTAAATCGGAAATTTCATTATTATCGTCAGTAGGAAGTCGCGCCGTTAAATCGCCATCTTTTTCTGTTAACGCATTCACTGCTGCAGTAATGCTTTCGATTGGCCTAAATATTTGCCCTACCAACACGCGTGCTAACGCTAAACCTACAAGCGCAATAATTACACCAAAAATGATATTAGTACTAATAGCGCTATTAATTGGGCCATATAATTGCTCTTGGGGAATTTCAGCGACTAAGTGCCAGCCTAATGAGTTTACTGGCGTACTTGAAACAACATAGTCATCACCATCAATTACTTTACTTTGAATTGCCCCATTTTTAATCGGCGCCAAGTCAACTGATTGCCCTATTTTAGTTTTATCACCATGCAGCATAATCTCGCCACTACCAGAGACCAAATAAACAATGCCGCCCTCACCTATTCTATATTCACTTATGAGATCCACCATAGAATCGAGCGAACGGCCTATTCCGGCAATTCCTTGTCGTTGCCCATCAAACTCAATGGCATAATTAATAAATACCATTACCTCAGAGCTGCCTTTATCTATGTCGAGCGCAACTTCAAATGGCCTATCCGATGCTAAAAAAACATCAAACCAAGTATCACTGCTGTCTATTTGTCTGGAAATACCCTCATCGGTGTAATAGTTGCGGGAGTTTTTAGAAATAATATATGCGTTACTGGCTTGGTTTTTATTTTTTATATGTTTGAGGTAATCAATAAATTTACCGCGGCTTTGTGCATCTTCATTATTATTCATCCATTGTTGAACAAATAAGTTTTGCGCTATTTCCTTGCCTACAATAATGGGTGTAGAAAGCTCCAATTCAATTTGGCTTTTCACTTCACTAAGCGCTGTAGGTAGATCTACTTTAGCTAGCTTTTCTTCTGTATTTGAGCGAATACTATTGGAAAATATTAGAGTAGATATTGCTAAAGGAGCAACAACAGCCAGAATAAGACTGAGGTATACTTTTCGTTTCAATAACATAGAGCACCTAAGAAGTAACTAAGCGAAATTTTATATACTGCACACAATTAACAGTAGCGACATTAAAGGTCATAAAGTAAAGATTTTTATAATAAAACCCCATAACACTTTAATAGTAGATCCAACTGTGTTTATTGCAATGTATTCAATAGAATTAATACAAAAATCAGTGCACTGGTGAAAAATACGATAGAAATAATAAAAATGAATTTTATAAACTAGGAAAATGAGTTTCTATTTACTTGGAAAGCTTTGAAAAGTGGTGGCCCCTCCCAGACTCGAACTGGGGACCTAACGATTATGAGTTGCAAAACAAGGACTTACTACGAGTTACTTTTTGATAAAACTATTTACTAATTTTCATAGCTATATCATAGGGTTATTGAATAAACCCTACCTCTGATGCATAAATCATTATGTATTTCAGAACGTTAAATTTTACGTTCAAAGTAGCACAGAGGTAGCACCATATGTCAGACACAAAATTTCGCTTCACAGAATTGTCGCTTGAAAAGATAGAATCAAACGGTAAACGCACTCGTTATTATGACAATCTATTGTCAGGACTCATTTTAGATGTGAGCGTAGCTGGTAAAAAATCATTTAGAGTTTATAAAAAGATACCAGGGCGAGACACCCCGATTAATGTCACCCTTGGTTACTTTCCATCAATTACACTTGATGATGCAAGGCGAATGGCTAAAAAAGTAATGGCAGATATCGCAGAGGGTATAAACCCTAACGACCTTAAGCGCCAATTTAGAGCCGCTTCTATTACCCTGAAAGAAGCCTTTGATTCATACATCGAATCTAGAGATCTAAAGCCTATAACCGAAAGGGGGTATCAACAAAAAATAGATTGCTACCTATCAGATTGGCATAACAAACGCCTAGCCGATATAAATCAAACAATGATTTTAAAGCGCCAACGAGAAATAACCTCTAGAAGCCCTGCTCAGGCAAATTATACCATGCGCCTAATGCGTGCTTTATTTAACTTTGCTAAAGCTGAATACAAGTCTTCAGAAGGTCGCTCATTATTTCCAGAAAACCCTGTAGATACACTTTCTGAAAAACGAAGCTGGAATAATGTAAAGCGTAAAACAACAAGACTGCGTCGTTCACAACTAAAACCATTCATAGACGCATTATATGAAGTAAGAAATGAAGCTGCTAAATACCGTCAAAATAGTCGTGTCGGTTTTTGTGATTATCTGGAGTTTTTAACCTTTTCAGGCCTGAGAAGGTCTGAGCTACTGCAACTCCCATGGTCACAAGTACACCTTGAAGATAGGATATTCATTTTAGAGGATACAAAAAATGGCTTGGACGTTGAGTTTCCTATTACAGATCGATTAGCTGAGATATTTAATCGACGAAAAGAATACAAAGTATCTGACTATGTGTTTGGCACAAACTGTAAAAAGGGGTACCTAACTGATCCTAAAAAAACGTTGAAACATGTATGCCAAATTGCAGGAGTAAAAATCACTTCGCATGATTTACGCAGAACATTTACATCTATGGCTGAGAGTAGCGGTGTATCAGGGTACCTCCTAAAACGCCTTCTAAACCATATTACAGATAAAAGTGATGTAACTGCTGGCTATTTAATTTTAACCGCTGAGGAGCTTAAAGAGCCAGCAGAAAAAGTAACAGAAACAATAGCCAAATATGCAGGTTTGATTGAAGAAAAACCTGATGATCAAATGAGTGAAATGAAAAGTCTCTTAGCAGGCTTAACTAAGGAACAGAAAGTTGAGTTGATGAGCACTTTGTTAAGTTGATATTTATAAATTTCTTCTAAATCAAAAAAGTCCCTATACGGGACTTTTTATTAATTATCGTTGACCTACAGGTGCTTTGTTTACTACCTGTACTTGAGAGGAAATTGCTCGCTCAATAACTTGATTATAAACTCGCTTTTTCTCACTTGAACTTGAGTCAAGTACAAAGTCTGAAAGCTTAGAATTTTGAGCTTGCTTTGGCTTTATTAAATTTGAAAACATAGGTACTCCTAAAGCTCGTTTTTTGAGCTGAATGGCGATTCTATCAGGCTCTGTAGATCTTCTCTAGTGAATTTTTCATCTAAATGATGCTCAATAGCCTGAACGTTATCATGATAAAAACGTGTTCGACCCTTATTATTCTTAACCAATAAATCTACTTTAATTTGACTTCCAAACTTTAATTTAAGTTCCTTGATAACATTTTGTGATGCAAAAAATTGATCTATAAAAGTATTTGGTAAAATCCTACGCCCTTCTAACTTCTCTCTGGCTTCAACAAATTCCCATGCATACTCTGGCTTTTGGTACACAAACAAAATAAGCACTTTTCGACCTTTACGAATAGAACGCTCAATATTTTTTTCTGCAACTTCATAACTTGCCAAGGTACCATCTAACAAAAATGACTGCTTGTTTTTAAAAGCATGATCAAGTGTTCTCTCAACAATAAAAGATACAGCACGATGAAATAAATAAGAATTATCACCTGTATAACCTGGTATTAGTTCTCTTAACTCATCTGGATCAAGCCTGAGTACATTATCAGCACCAATTTCTTCTAAAAAAGCTTTTGAAGCTTCAGTTTTTCCTGCGCCAGGCGAACCTGCCATAAAAACAGAAACCGGCCTGTTATCGGGAGGAAACCGATCTTTATCTGTTAACTCGCGAGCTATACGAGTCCTATTATTTTTAGCATAGGCAATTGCCTGTCGCTCTAATTCTTCGGGTGTCATATGAAGCCTTATGATTCTCTATTCATTATGTCACTTAAGTGCCTATTAGCAAGTGATTCAAATTCTGAATATACCCTATGAGTTTGGGCAGCCTCTTCTCGTTTTTCTATTGGTGCATTAGCTCTTTGCCTTTTGTCGAAGAAGTCATCAGGGAGAGCGATTCGGGCAAGGTCTTCAATTCGCTTCTTTGGCTTAAAATTATGCTTTGTGCTTGCAGAAGAGAGTGCAAACTTCAAAGTTCTATTTTTATCAATGATAAGATAAAGAGTCATCCCCACAGCCTTGTATAACTGAAGGTCTTTGATGTAAGGCAGGTTCTTCATGTACTTTTCGTACTTATAAGTTTTGTTATTCACAGTTAAGTGTCCTTAATAATAAGATTTTTGGATATTGAGAATTTAAGGTATTAAGTCGGGAGCTAGAGGCCTTGATAATAAAGGGCTGCATTGGTGGTACTGTCCTTCAGTGACAAACTTTTGCACGCCAGTGACAAACATTTGGTTCTCAGTGACATAAAACTGTTCGCCAGTGACAAACTTTTGTCCGCCAATGACATTACCAGAAACTACTTATACATAATTTTTAAGCAGCCATACGCTAGCCATCTCTCCCGCGAAGTAGGTAGTTGTTAGGCGGAATGACGATACCTTTATCCTTTTTATCTAAACGGATGCCAGAGTGAGGATGGCATTCAAGAATGAAGTCTAAAGCGCACAAAAATCGCCGTTTGAACCTACTCAGAGCAAGCCTGTCTAGGTAGGGAAAAACATCTTTGTGGAGGGTTCCCCAAGGGACAAAAACAATTTTTTCACGTCCATAACCTCGTCGTATGAGATACAAGTAGAGATCATGGGCGAGGACTATGTCTTTAGCTCGAGCAAGTTGAAGGAACCTTAAATCAATGGGAATAATGCTTTTATCATCAGCTATCAGCGCCTTAAAGCTGTTCGAGGGGGTATAGAGAACCTGTTTATATTTAGCATTGAAATAGCCAATACCATACTCATCGTTGATCAAACTATCCGCCTCAGCGAAAAATCCCCTTCTTCGCATTTTATCTTTTGATTTATTAGTCGGGACAACTGTAAATGTCGTATCAAATACTCTTTCGAGAGAGAGTAAAAAATTAGCGTATGTGCCACCTGATATGCTGTCTTGTCCTGTTATTTGCTGAAATAGCTCACTTACAGATTTGGCTATGACGTATGAGGGAAGCTCTGGCCTTCTACTGACTTGTGTTGTTAGGTGAGCAATGATCAACCTTGCATAGTGACCATGAGGCAAAATTTGAGGACTGCTCAACATTACAGTTTTGTATTTGCCAAAGCCTTTGACAGTCGATTGCTCAAGCTTTTTAAGGGGCAAAATACATGGATCAATCAAAAAGGCTGGGTATGAACCAAAAGTTCGCTCTTCGATAGGACAGTTGGTGATTATTTCTTTGCTGTTTAGTGTGAAGGCCATTAGTAATATACCTCCCCACTACGAATTAAAGGCTGCGTTTCAATCCAGTGGTGGAACTCTGATATAGGAAAGAGTGTTTTACCACCTTGCTTGATATAAGGAGGCAGTGAGTGACGCGCTTTTGCTTGCCTGTTCTCACTTAGCTTATTGTATAAGGTTTGCTTAGAGCAGCATAAAGCTTCTGCAACTTCATCTGCTGTATAAAATTGAGGTTTGATTTTCGGCATAAAGCACTCCGATTAATTACCATTTAGTTTGAGTGCTTACTATTATTCACATAAATCTTTTTTATTCTCAGAAAAACCCCCCTGACTTTTTATGGGTTTTTTATAAGTACAAAAAATATCAAAGCATTTAACATAACCAAAAAAGAGAAAGTAAAAGCAAAACAGCATATCTGCTATGGCAGTTCTTAATTAACCTTTGAGATAATTTGTGTTTTACTGGAAAGGTGGATAAAAAAACAACAAATAAGGATTGTAAAATGCAAATTGATTTACACCACGGTATGACATGGGTTATAGCAAGAGCTGCTGGATTTTCGGTAGAAGAAGCTACTATTATTGCTCACGCATCTCAATATGTGGATGATGCAACAAACTATGGTCATATAGAGTTCAGTAACGGCGCTGCGTATGAACGTATAGCTACAGCTCATAAAATGTTGGATTATAAAAACCTAGACAGCTTGAAGAATATGAAAGTCTGGGTACCATTCCATTTTCTTCCTGGTAACGGTGGCCTACCTGCTGGTCAAAACCCATCTGGAACATTCATTAAAAAGCTGGTGTGTAAACCTGGTTCTTATATTTCTAAAGATATGATTGATGAATGTATTGCAGAAAAAAATCGACCTTATGGTTTACATCGATTAGGAATTACCTCTCATGTTTTTATTGATACTTGGGGGCATCAAGGCTTTGCAGGAGTCAATCATGATGTTAATAAAGTTGAAAATATTTTAGATCGAAATGGGCACCCAGAGCTTGAGCTTACGGAACGAATTTCAGGTTTCTTTTCTGATATTTTTCAAGATGATATACCTAGCCTAGGCCATGGCCAAGCACTTTCTAATCCAGATCTTCCCCATCAAGAGTGGAGCTATACCAATGGGTTAGGGGAAGAGGTAGTGAGAAATAATACTGTAGACTTCTTAATAGCTGCAAATGAGTTATGTAAAGCCTATCAAAGATACTTAGATATTGAAGAACATGGACTACCTGAGGAGTTAAAACTTGAGATATCTAAGTGTTTTATAGAGTTTGATATGAACGAAGGCGAAACTCGCCACAAGCTTTGGCTAGAAGCAATTGAAAACGATAGATTCAACTTAGGTGCATATACCCTTGATTATATAGCTAAAGGAGAAGGTTCATGGAAACATCAAGCTTTAGGGACCACTCTAGCTAATGGTGATGAAGACAAATATGAATTCACTGCCGACTTCATGACATCAAACTGGAAGTATTTTCATGATGCAGCAAAAAAGCATAAATTAACAATTATCGATGATATTTTACCTCAATACGGGATTTGTGTAGGTTAATCTAGAAGCTTTGGGTAGCTTAGGGGCAAAACCTACTACCCTTAATTAACTAATTATATAAAAGATAAATGCTACTAAAGGGATGAATGGCCTCACTTCAACTTTTTGAGTAAATCTAAAAGTAGTATTAAATTACTCCTTAAAATTAGGCATGCCTAATTTTGAACACTACCTTATTCTTTAAGTGATTAGTAATAGGTGTCGTAAAGTTCACCACGTGATTGTGCATCTTCAGCTTCTTCACGCGACATAAATTCACCATCAGCGATAATATTGCCCATACCATCATTCAATTTATCTACTTGCTCGTTTTCTTTCGACGACTGCTCATCACTTGTAAATATACTTACCAGCAAGTAGATAGCCCCGACTAATACACACACAAATGTTTCAAGCATATTCATTCCTCTCCAAATTCAAATTACCCACGAAAGCAAAAACTAAGAATTCCTTAGTATCCAAATTCAATTAAAGCTAAGAAACTCTTAGTTTTCAAGTTAAGAATAATAAATAATGAAAACTAATGACGAGTCACCATTTCCAAAGCGCTTAAAAGAGGCAAGAAAAACCAAAGGACTATCACAAAAACAGTTAGGAATTTTAGCTGGAATGGATGAGTTTTCTGCATCAGCAAGAATGAACCAATACGAAAAAGGAGTACATGCCCCAGACTTTAAAACAGTAAAAGCACTTGCTGATATTTTAGAGGTGCCTACTGCGTATCTATATTGTATCGAAGATAAATTAGCATTGGTTATTTTAGAGTCTAGCTCTTAAGGCAGCCGACTCTAATAATTGAAATATAATTATTTATCAGACTTGGTTAGGATAGCTAATGGCGCACTACAATGATGCTTAAGTTGCTTATCAGCACCCTTATCTAAATCATATCTTGGTGAACAAGCCAAATGTTTCCCCTTTTCATCAAAAATAACACTTTCTGTATTAGTGACAAAAATAAACTCTTTCTTACCCGTGTAAACGATTCTACCTTGTAAGTAATTACCATAAGCATCAATATAAACTGTACACCCCGAGACCTTACTATATTCTTCTTTTTTTACTTCTTTAAAAGACCCACAAACACCATCCCCTATTAACTTAGCGCCATAAGACTGACCAGCCGAAAAGAATATTGATAAAATACCCCAAACAACCCACAGCAAGGTGGATATAGATATCATATAAATGATCAACCCTATAAATGCGAAAAAAGGATATGCGAACAATTTTTTTAAGCCACCAGGAATTTTTTTAAGCCAATTGAACACCCTACTTGGCTTATTTTTATTCTTTTTTGATAGTTTGTGCTCAAAAAATAAATACCAATAGAGAGCAACAATAAGACAAAGTACAGAAATACTTTCCCAACCCATTTTGAAAAACTTCGCTACCTCGTCCATCCAGTTCTCGTGCATAGTACGGATAGCAAACATAGTCATATGTGTAGTTTCTTGATTACTTAATTCAACATTGGAATTGCCTAATCCTATAACCTCTATAACTCCCTTCAAAAAGCTATAACCTGCATAATGATTAATAGCAGCAATTGCACCGCCTAAAATAGCTAAGATTGACAGTTTGGTCGCAATTCTCTCTATTGTTTCGCTTTTTCTTTTAGTCTCTTCAGTCATTCAATATTCCTTGTAATTGAAACTAATAATTATCATGCTTAAAAGTGTGAATGAAGTAATAAATCACTTTTAAGTTAATTAATTAAACCATTTCAAAATGAGGCATCATGAGCAATTGCCTCCTCTTTTCTGGGCTTCGCCCATATCCCGCTATGTAGAAGCCTAAAATAGGCTTGCACATAGCGGGATATGGGCTCTAGAGCATCTTATACGCAGTTTTTTATTTGCAGATTGAAATTTAAATTAAAGCTGCTAATCTAAATATTAATCAAGCCCTTCGGGCAAGAAAAAAACAGGCGCTTTTCTGCTGCCTTCAACACGTCGTTACATTCTCTGTAACCCCCACTTCAGAAGCTTTCAGCTTCATCATAAAACCAAGTCTTTTGATTTTTAGGCGCGATCAGTCCGAGCCTTACGCATGCGTAAAACAGGGGCGAATAGGCGTTAGCCGCTGAGCTTTATCAGCCAGTTTTTCTTACAATCACACCGGAGAATAACTATGACCTTTAATGCTAAAGCAGAAGCACTGCGCCTAAAAAGTGAGAAAAAATTGATCAGTAAAAAACGATTTAAGTCATCCAAGCTAGATAAACATAAACAACGACTCCTAGCTCTTTACGAAGAGGATATGAGTATAGCCAATCTACAACGGTGGCTCTTGCGTAAAGGAATGAGAGTACACTGGACAACTGTAAAACGTTGGATACAAAAGAATGCCTAAGTTCGCAAAACCAGAAACGCAAGCGGAGAAGCTGGCTAAAAACTTGTATAAGCACAAAATTATTAAATCTCTAGGTACCGCTCGAAGCTATAAAACTGCACTTATAAAAGTAGCTCGTTGGTCAAAAGATATTGGGGTTAATGGAGTACAGGGAATGAGCCTTCAAGGTGCTTATAAATATCTTGATTACCGCAGTGAGTTTGCAGGCCAAAAAACACTGGATATGGAACGACAAGCAATTCAAGCTATGTTTAAACTCAACGGCAAACTTGGCTCTAAAGAAACACTGACTGTAATAAAATCCGAAAAAGAGATAATCGAAAAGTCTCGCGCCTATACTCCTGCTCAAGCTCATGCAATCAGTGAACATCAAACCCGAAAATATAATTTATCTACTCAAATAGCCTACGCAGCAGGCTTAAGAGCCCATGAGCTTTTAACGATTGCCAGAGTATCAGAGCGTAAAGCTGATAGCCGCCCTGCGTTAAACAGTAAATGGCTTGGTCGAGAAGGTTATATTTATACAGTAAAAGGCAAAGGCGGCCTAATCCGAGATGTATTAATACCTAGCACATTAGCTACACAGTTAGAACAAAGGCGCTTAGCACAGCCTATAACCGTTCGTGACAGGGAAATTAACTATTTGCAACGCTACGATCTTGGCGGTGGCCATAAATGGTCGTGCTCATTCTCTAAAGCATCTAGTCGCACACTCTTTTTTTCTAATGGCGGTCATGGCCTTAGGCATAGCTACGCGCAAGAGAGAATGGATGAACTTAAAGGTTTGGGGCTTAGTAGGCAAATAGCTCTTGAAACAGTGTCACAGGAGCTTGGTCACTTCAGGGCTGAAATTACTGAGGTTTATTTAAGGTAATAACTTTTTCCCGAAGCTTTAAAGCCTTTTGATGCTGCAACCATACAGTATAGATTTTCAAGACAAACCAGTATTTAATAATCAGAAGCATGAGCAGCACAAAAATATAACCTATTTAAAGTGCAACCTTTCAGCCTCGATTTGAGCGAAATGTTCGGGACTATTAACCGAAATTGAAGGGCAGTTTTTACTCAGTTCTAATCGATATAATCTATCTAAAGGGTTTTCAAGTTTATTTCCTACATAATTTTCTGGCTCTTTCCATTTAGCTGGATAATAATTACACAACGTTTTAAAGAAAAATGCCTTCGGGGTTAAGATCCGATCTACAGGCCATCGATTTTCAGCATGAAACCCAATATGAAAATGAGCAGCTGGATGATAAAATTTACAGTGTTGATCTAAAGATAAATCGTAGCGAATTACTGGAATATCACTCATAAAATCAGCCTCTGATGTGAGTTGTTCATATTCGATTTCAGAAATTTCATCATTTTGGAGTAATTCCAAGGCATCTCTACGATCTGATAGATACCCAGTAAATCTATATGGATTTGGATAATAAGCTAATCTCACGTCACGTTCAGGCTCTGTTTCCGTAAACTGGAACACTGCTTTATCAGTTAGCATTAAATTGAATGATTGATAAGAAACAATAGCATCATATACTTCCTTATAAGATTTAGCCCGACGGGTCATATGCTTTACTTCTGCAGGAGCAGTAAAAGAGTTACTGGCACCTGCTTGCAGCAATAACCCATATTTATCAGCTAAAGCGATAGTCGCCTTAATACTTTGATTAAAGCTTTGACGAATCATCGGAAACTGCACCTTTGAAATCAAATCCAAATTCTATTTGCAACTGCTCTTTTGTATAGCCTTGCTCTATTAGCTCACTATAAGCCTCTTGGATTTTTAATATTTGCTGAGGTTTTTCATCATGGTCCCTTTTTATTTTTTCAGTATCAGGAACTGTGAATCGTAAACTCGGACTATTGGCTATGCTTTGCTTAATTTCAGAAAAGAATCCTTCAACTCTACTACCTATCCCACTAACTTTTAACCAAGCCTTAGTTCTAGTAAATGCGGTGAATATTTTATTTCTACCACTCCGAGTATTTCGTATAGGGAAAAGAGCATCAAGACCAATTGCGTATACCTCTATTGATTCATTACCTTTAGCTCTATGCACTGTAGTGAAGGTAACCATATCTTCTAACTTGAAAGGTGGAGCAGCTGAGGAAGATGTCAGCAAATTATTCGAACGTACCCCCCTAAAAGAAAGTATTTTGGATAACTCTGAAAAGTATGCCTTCGCATTTCTATCATCCATTGAAATTACCATAATGTCATGAGGCTTGAGACCTTGATTAATTGAGCTCTCAATACTGTTCGCGATCCACATACATTCTTTTTTAAGGTCACTCGCTTGATATAACTCTATTAGCTCATCAGGAGTTTGCTGTTCATAAATTGATAACGGACTGTTTTGCCTATCTCTTGTGATAACGGTTTCATCTCCAACGGTTAAGTCGAATCCATCTTCTAAGCGATAACCAACATCATTCCAGTGAGCTTCATTCTCAAGTGTTTGTACTGGCGACTGGCTATATAATCCAAAGCCTAATGCATGCGCAGTGATGAGAACTTCTAAAGGGTTTCTGTAGCATTTATATAGTATTAGGTCATTTGTTTGCCCAAACCCTAAACTTTTACTTAGCTCTTTGAGATCTATTTTTGGCTGACCACTTTCGTCATGCCCAAACAGTTCCTCAGGAGTTCTTTGATAAACGTTAAAAATAGACTGCAATTCATCATAACCCCATATAATATTCTTAAACTTAGCTTCATCACCTTTTGATAATTCAAAACATAATTTGAAAAAACTATTCGGTAAATCCTGTGCTTCATCTATTAATATGTAATCATATTTACTTTTTACTGGTCGTAATAGAACATGCTTACAGACTTCATTGAATGGGTCTTGGCTGTTAAGGGCTTTAGCCTGAGGGAAAGAAAGAGGGTTTATATCATTATCTATACACGCATTATAACAGACACCATCAATAGACTTTCCCCCCCATGCATGATGGATATCTATCATCTCCCAATTAGGCTCTGAGCCAGCAAAGTGACGATAAAATTTACCGATCATTTCTACTATTAATCCATACAAACTTTTTGTATAAAAAGTGAACAGTATCTTTTTGGCCGGATGTTGTAAGTGTATATGGGCAACTTTCATAGCAAGTACAATCGTTTTACCAGATCCCGCTAAACCTCTAATTCTTTGAGGGCCATTTATTAAGCTAATAGCTATTTTCCTTTGCTCAATATCAAAGTTAGCAATTTCGTTTTCTAACTTTATTAAGATGTTTAACTTTGATCTCGGATCTTCTGAAATTTTATTACGCTTTATTGACTTACTAAGCGCCTTAGCACCTTCTATTATTGATCTAACTTCACTAAAATGTTCTTCTGAAATAGGCTCTTCAAGATGAAGATCTGAAAGTACATCATTTATTCCAGTCAAAGAAGTTAGTATTTCACTATCACCTTCGAATTCAACATCCTGATTACAGAATAAATAGCTTTCAATATCAACAGCAAGTTTTCTCTTATTAATTCTCAGCATCTTGCTTTTTTTAATAGCAGCCTCTATGAAATTATAGACCTGACTTAAATTTTCATCATCACCTTCAACAGATGAAGCTGTTGTAGTAGAAATAAGCACTATTCCATGATTTTTCGATAGGAGGGCTATTTTAGATTTTACAGAGTGATCCTCATAATCCTTGAAAACAGGAAATCCATAATAAAGAATAGCGTCTTCAATATTAAGACTGTCCTTGTTACTTTCGAGAAAATTAAGTAATTCGTTATCGATACCTTGAGGTTCAATCTCTGTTGCTATTATCTTTTCCAAGATGATGTCCATTTTAATAAATATAGATGCATATTAAGATTACCATCAAAGGTAAGCTAATTGAACTGGTTTAATAAGAGCATTCTTAGGGTGTCCATTTGGTAAATTTCTAGATATACATATGAACAAAATTTTTAATAATTGATATGGAAGACTAAATCTCCCATTAAACGGAGTCATATGAATAATAGGAGCTCTATACTTAAATCTTGCTTAAATGCTTTAAATATAATTATACTGAAAAGTAGCACAGAGGTAGCACAGGGTAATTTCTGTTAGTAGGTGTTTACTTGGAAAGCTTTGAAAAGTGGTGGCCCCTCCCAGACTCGAACTGGGGACCTAACGATTATGAGTCGTGTGCTCTAACCAACTGAGCTAAGGGGCCATTTTTGTATAACTGTAAGCAGTTAATTTTTGAAGCGTTTAGCCACAGAGCGACTAAAGCGGGTTGCAGTATAAAAAGTTTTTAGGGGCTTGTCACTAGCAAAAAGCTTTATTTTAACAATCAAGGGGCTAACTGCTCAAATAGTAGGCTTTTAGATTTATTGATGGTGACTTCGAGGAAACGAACTCATTAAATAATAGTAGTCTGAGTAACTAATACACATACCTTACGATGGCAATTAGCAACTCAGTATTAAATGTATTACTGCGATATGGCGTTATTTTTTGGCGATAATATAAATCGCATGAATTAGTCCTGGGAAATAGCCGAGCAAGGTTAGCAAAATATTTAACCAAAAGTGCATCCCTAACCCCACCTGTAAAAATACACCCAGTGGTGGTAATAAAATAGAAAAAATAATTCTGATGATATCCATAATTTAATCCTTATAATGTTAGCAAAGCAAAAAGCCCAGCAGGGCTGGGCTTTCAGTATAGTGTATTATTCTGCAATAACAGTTAATTCATCAACTACTTCGCGAACATCTTCTGCGTTTTTAGCAATTTCCATCGCTAATTGCTTTTCAGCATCAGACTCAACTGAACCTTTAAGAGTTACTACACCATTATCGGTATCAACATCAATGTCTGTACCACCTACTTCAGAATCAAATAAGTAACGCGTTGTGATAACTGTTGTGATTTTGGCATCGGTCAAATCACTCTCCGTGTCGTTACCCATCATTTTAGAATCATGCTTCTTCATGTCGGTGTTTTTTACCACAGTTAGACTGTTTTCAACGTCAGTTACACCATCTAGGCTTAGCACGAGTTCTTCAGCAAGTTCTTTATCTACGTCGCTGTTTACTTTACCTGTTAGCATTACCTTGCCGTTTTTTACGTCCGTGTTGATATCAAAGTTGTTTAGATTGGTGTTCATCAGCAGTACTGTTTCTGCCTTTCCATCAATCCAAGCATCTTTGCTTTCGTTTTCCCAACTGCTTGCTTGAGCACCCATTGCGGTTGTTCCTAATACTAGGGCTGCAATCATAGACTTATTAAATGTTTTCATAATCGTTCTCCATTTGATTAAAGACACTTTAACTAATGCGAACATCGGGCCAATGTTTTTTACATATAAATTTCAATGATTTAGTAAAAATAAGTCAATACTGACTTAAACCTACAAAGTAAACATTTACAGACCATTGCGTAAAACTTTCTCGAATAGCGAAACTTACTAAATAATTGTATATTTGGTTAATCTGTCGTTAATATAATAAAGAGTGAAGAAACAAAAAACATAAAGCACTGATTTTAAATAAATTAATATTTGGTATAAGGCTTGCTCTGAAATAGCCAGCAACCTTAAAAGGATAATTTAAATGTCTGTTAAAATTGAAGACCGCCCTATCGAGCAAGTTCGTGAGCAAGTAATTGATCAACTCATTTATAATTACAGCCATGGTGTCATTTCTGTAGAAGCATTTGAAAGGCGCTTAGACGATGCAATGGCAGCGAGTAACAATAACGCGCTTATGGCCCTTGTTGAAGATTTAACCTTAAATACTGATCAGCAATATAAGGCACAAAAGCACTCGCAGTTTGCACCTAATTATAGTGCGCAGCATGAGGGGAGTGAAGAGCCACTCACATTAAGAAGCATTCTTGGTTCAAGTGAACGAAGCGGCCAATGGGTAGTGCCTCAAAAAATTTATATAGAAAACTACATGGGGTCAATCAATCTTGATTTTACGGATGCTATTTTTACCCACCAACATGTCACTATTCACGTTAATTGTTACCTTGGCAGCGAAGAAATATATGTACCTGAGCACGTTAATGTAGTTTCTAAAATGTTTTGTATTTTAGGCAGTTTTGAAAATAAAACAGTTTCACTAAATAAGCGCCAAGGGCCAACGATTCAAATTGAAGGAAAAACTGTTTTAGGCTCTGTAGAAGTTAAAGTTAAACGCACTATTAAAGAAAAATTTATTAGCTTTGCAAATGATCTAAAAACTCAACTTGGTATGAATGGTAAACATTATTAAATATGCTAAACATTTGATGAAGCCAAAATAGTTGGCTTCATTCATATTATAAGTCGTTATTTCGCTCACTAGGTACATCACTCATATACTCTACAAACTCAACCTCAAACCCTGCGGGATCAATATAATAAATGTTCTTTCTAAATGGATTTACAGCGCCTTGCTTACTTATTGCAAAGCCCGCATGCTTTAAGCGCGCTATTACTTCATTTAAGTTATTGGTTACATAGGCAAAGTGTGCCAAGCCAATTTGATGCCCTGATAAGTCACGATTTTTCCCTTCACCGTGATCGCTTATAGCAATATATTGATCGTTATCACCAAAATGTACCCAGCGCCTTGCTTTACCATACCAGGTTCCTTCTCCCTCACTTCTAATTGACCAATAGGGAAACGCTGCTTGGTAAAACTTAAGCATGGCGTTTATATCACTGACAACTAAATTTACGTGTTCTAATTTCATAATTTTCTTCCTGTTAATTGAATATAGAACATCATAAAACCTCAAGCTCACTTTAGGTAAAGCGCTAATTTACAAATTTATTGCTTGTTTTTATTTCGATAAATATATCGAAAGATCATACTTGTACAAAAAACACTCATAAGTATTTAGGCTTTATGGTTTACTTTATGGCAAAAACCGCTAAAATACGCCGGCTTAAATATATAAACGTTCTTTTACAACCCAAAGGTAATACCATGCATCCAATGTTAAACATTGCGGTTCGCGCTGCGCGTAACGCAGGCAAACTTATTCTTCGTGCAAGTGAAGACTTATCAAAAGTTGAAGTGCAACAAAAAGGCACCAACGATTTAGTTACTAACATTGATAAAGAAGCCGAAGCCGTAATTCGTGACACTATTTTACGTTCTTACCCTGATCACTGCATCGTTGGTGAAGAGTTAGGCGAACACAAAGGTAAGGATGCTGATTACCAATGGATTGTTGACCCACTTGATGGCACAACTAACTTCATCAAGGGTATCCCTCATTTCGCAGTATCTATTGCACTTAAAGTTAAAGGTCGTTTAGACCAAGCCGTAATTTACGATCCAATTCGTGGCGAGCTTTTCACTGCTTCTCGCGGTCAAGGCGCACAGTTAAACAGCAAACGTTTACGTGTATCTAAAACTGTTGAACTTGCTGGTTCTGTTCTTGCTACAGGCTTTCCTTTCAAACAAAAGCATCACTTAGATGCATACTCTGAAGCGTTTAAAGCGTTATTTGTTCACACGGCTGATATTCGTCGTGCAGGCTCTGCTTCGCTAGATATGGCGTATGTTGCAGCGGGTCGTGTTGATGGCTTCTTTGAAATTGGTTTAAAACCTTGGGATACAGCAGCAGGCGAGCTATTAGTTAAAGAAGCTGGCGGCATGATTGTTGATTTTGCTGGCGGTAATAACTACAACGTGAGCGGTAACGTAATCTGTGGTGCACCTAAGCTAACACAGGCGATTGTTCGTGAAATGCGCCCAGTATTATCTGAGTCGTTATTACGTTAATCGTAATTACGTACTAAAAAAGGAGCCTAGGCTCCTTTTTTGCTTTTTGTTAGCCACTTTTTTTACTATTGGATAAACGTACAATAGCGGGAGCAGGCCTTCTTCGATTACATATAAATAAGTAGCTGTGACGATAACGTTTTGCTTCTTTTTTAGCATCTGTCGCTAATGCCGCTACTTGATGACTATTTTTACACTGCTGCAGATCAGGCTCAACTAAACCTATCGATAATGTAAGTAAAGGTACAAACTGCTTTTCGCCCTCTCGATTAGTTGCCCAATACCCTTTTCCAGCAATATGCTCTGGCGTAAAAAACACGCGTGACTGTAGTTCAAATTGCGAGATAATAGTATTACAAATCTCCACCGCATCTTTTTTTTCAAACACCACCATAAAGTCATCGCCGCCAATATGCCCGACAAAATTAGCGCTGTGCGCACACGCTTTTACAGTAACATCGGCCAGAAGTTTTATTACGCTATCCCCACTGGCATAGCCATACAAATCGTTAAATTGTTTAAAGTGATTTAAATCGATGTAGGCTAGTGAAAATGGCTGTTTATGTTGCAGACGCTGCTCTATTACCTCACTAATTGCCACATTACCCGGTAACATGGTCAAAGGGTTAGCATGTTGAGCATGGCGGATTTTTTCTGCTGTAATGTGCTTTAGTATGTCTCTGAGCGGTGCCAAGCCTAAATATTTATTGTTGCAGGTGATAACAATATGGCGACGAATATCAAAGTCTTGCTCTGTTATTTGCTGGGAGACAATATCAAGCATTTGATTTTCATCAACCACCAAAGGTTGTTTATCCATTAACTCAGTGACTTCACATTTATCATAAAGTGCATGCCCATAAGGCGCGGCAAACACTTCTGTTAGCTGATCTTTGTGTAACAGCCCTATTGGCTGCTGACTGCTATTTAATACCGGTAAGCTGATTATGCTTTTGTCTTGCTCAAAAAGTGCATGAGCTTCTTTACAACGCGTATGACTGCTAATAGCAGGCTGAGCAACAGCAAGCACACCTATTGCCATTGATTGTTCAAACTTTGAGGCGGCTTGGGTCGAAGTGAGCGATTGTAACTGTTTACAGTTGTAGTCATAACTTGGCTGTTGACTCGGTCTTTCTAACAAGAACCCCTGAACATGACTTATGCCTATACTTTTAACTAAATCTAGCTCTTCGGAACGTTCGATTCCCTCTGCAATCACCGCTGTATTTGTTGCCCGTGCTAACACCATAATTGATTTTAGAAATTCTTTTTTAACTTCGCTTTGATCGCAATGATCAATAAAGTAACGATCAATTTTTACAATATCTGGGCATAACTGCGACCATTGCTTTAGTCCTGAATAACCTGCACCGAGATCGTCAATAGCAATAGTAAAGCCTAGCTCTCGATAATGAGCGATGGTTTTTAACAGTAAAAAGCCATCATCTACTTTTTCTTGTTCAGTTACTTCAATCACCACTCGATTGGCAGCAAGACCAAACTGTTCAATTAAATGTAAGGTTTCGCCTTTAGGGTGGCTCGGATCGAGTAGAATTTTTGGGCTGACATTTAAAAATAACTTCCCTTGCAGACTGAGTTTTACAAAATTTTCAATGGCGCGAGAACGGCATAAAAGCTCAAGCTCTGAAATCAATTGGTATTTATGAGCCGCTTCGAATAGCTTATTTGGCATGGCTAATGGACCATTTTTAGGGCCACGGCTAAGCGCTTCATACCCAATAATAGATTGCTTAGCTATATCGAAAATAGGTTGGAACAAGGTTGTTATTGCTCCTTGTTGTAAAATTGATTCTAAGACTTGTCGTTGCTCAGTCACTACTAGCTCAAATAAAAATTTAATAAGAGCAATAAAATACCAACTGAGTATGACTATTATGTGACTTATCTAGGAGGCAATAAAAAACCGCTCACTAGGAGCGGTTTTGTTTTAAAAATAGTTTAATCTCAATTAAGGCATTGGATCTAAATCAGCGCCTTCTTTTTCAATCACTTCTGGTATTAAATCTTCTTTACTTACGCCCATGGCAATAGCCACCGAGCTGGCAACGTAAACTGAAGAGTAAGTACCAATAAACACACCAAATAGTAGTGCAGTAGCAAAGCCATGAATGGTTTGACCGCCCCATACAAATAACGCAATCAGTACTAAAATAGTAGTGATTGAGGTTACTAAGGTACGGTTAAGTGTTTGCGTAAGCGAGATATCAATAATTTCAATCGTGTCGTCAATGCGCACTTTGCGGAAGTTTTCACGAATACGGTCTGATACAACAATGGTATCGTTTAGTGAGTAACCTATCACGGCAAGTATTGCTGCCAAAATAGTTAAGTCAAACTCTAAACCAAGCACCGAGAATAAACCAATCGTAATGATTACATCGTGTAAAAGCGCGCCAACTGCGCCCACAGCAAAACGCCATTCAAAGCGAAACGCCACATAAATTAAGATACAAATAAGTGCAGTTAACATGGCAAGGCCACCCTGCTCTTTTAAGTCTTCACCTACGCTTGGGCCTACAAACTCAATGCGGCGCATTACTACGCTATCATCAGCTTGTTTAAGGGCAGCAATTACTTGGTTACCAATTACTTCTGCTTTTACATCATCACCGCGAGGGGCTAAACGGACCAGTATTTCTTGGCTTGAGCCAAAAAGCTGTACCGATGCATCAGCAAAGTCGTTTTCAGCCAGTACATTACGTACTTTTTTCAGATCGGCAGGTTGCGAAAAACCCACCTCAACTGCTGTACCGCCGGTAAAATCTAAACCGAAATTTAAGCCTTTAACAAAAAGTGACGCCAGCGACGCTATGATTAATAACGTAGAAAAGCACATTGCCACTTTTCGAAGAGACATGAAACGAAGGGTTTTTCCGCCCAATCTTAAAATTTGCATGTCTGCTCCTTAAATTGAAAGTTTATCAACACGTTTACCACCAATAAATAGGTTGATCACCGCACGGGTACCTACAATTGCTGTAAACATAGAGGTTAAAATACCAATTGCTAGGGTTACCGCAAAGCCTGCAACAGGACCGGTACCAACAGCAAACAAGATAATCGCCGCAATTAATGTGGTGATATTGGCATCAAAAATAGTACTAAAGGCGCTATCGTAACCAAAATGAACCGCTTGTTGAGGGCTGCGGCCATCGGCTAGCTCTTCACGAATACGCTCAAATATAAGTACGTTCGCATCAACAGCCATACCAACGGTTAATACAATACCTGCGATACCCGGTAGAGTAAGCGTTGCACCTGGAATTAACGACATTACACCAATAATAAGTACTAAGTTGGCAGCCAGTGCAATATTCGCAACAAGACCAAAACCTTTGTAGTAAATAAGCATAAAGGCCAGTACAAACGCAAAACCTAAGGCTACAGCGGTCATACCTGCTTCAATGTTTTCTTGACCTAGGCTTGGCCCAACCGTACGTTCTTCTACAATTTGAATAGGCGCAACCAGTGCACCCGCACGCAGTAGTAAACTCAAGTTATGTGCTTCAGCAGGGTTATCAATACCGGTAATGCGGAATGAACGGTCAAGACGCGCTTGAATGGTTGCTACGTTAATAACTTCTTCCACTTTAATTGGCGGAAGTGCTTTACCGTCACTGTCTTTTTTACCTGATGGCTTGTATTCAATAAACACGGTAGCCATACGTTTACCGATAGCACGCTTGGTAAAGGCATTCATTTTTGCCCCACCTTTACTATCGAGTTTAATGCTTACTTGTGGACGCTGGTACTCATCTGCACCTGACTGCGCACCAGTAATATGGCTGCCTTCAAGAATAACGCGTTTTTTTAGTACCACAGGATAACCATCACGGCTCATGATCATTTCAGTACCCGGTGGGATACGACCTTGAGCAGCGGCGCTTATGTCAGCATTTTCGTCAACCTCACGAAACTCAAGCGTTGCCGTAGCACCTAAAATTTCTTTAGCGCGAGCGGTATCTTGAATCCCTGGTAATTGCACAATAATACGTTCAGCACCTTGACGCTGTACGTTTGGCTCTGCAACCCCAATTTGGTTGATACGGTTACGAATAATAGTTTCGTTTTGCTTGATAGCATAGTCACGAATTTCTTTTAGCTTTAGCTCACTCATAGTGGCAAAGAATGCGTTATCGTTACTGCTATCATCAATGTAAACGTTTAATGGGTAACGGCTTTCTAAAAAGCGCTCTGCAGCGTCTTTATCTTCTTCGTTACGCATTTCTACACGCATGCGCTCAGAACCAGCTACACGGCGCACACTACGATAACGTAGTTTTTCTTCACGCAGGTCGCTACGAAAATCTTGCTCCATTTGCTCTAACTGATTATCCACCGCAGTGACCATATCGATTTCCATGGTGAAATGTACACCACCACTTAAATCTAGGCCTAACTTCATAGGATTACCGCCCAACGACTTTAACCAAGCCGGTTGTGCAGGAGCCATATTAATCGCTGAGATATAATCGTTACTTAGCGAGTTACGCAGTAAGTCTTGTGCTTTTAGTTGGTCTTCAACATTTTTAAAACGAACAAGAATTTGCCCATCTTCAAGCTTTGTCGATTTAGCGCTTACGTTATCTTTTTTGAGGATTGCGTTTACTTTGTCTACAACACTGAGGTCAACATCGGTGCCTTTAGCGCCAGAAACCTGTATGGCCGGATCGCGGCCATACAGGTTTGGTGAAGCATATAAAAGGCCAATGGCTAACACAGCTAAAACAAGTAAATACTTCCAAATTGGAAACTTGTTTAACACGGGGTCGTCCTTATTATTTTTATAGCGACTTCATTGTGCCTTTAGGCAATACAGCAGATACTGCTGATTTTTGTACTGTTACTTCTGCTTGCTCATTTAATGAGATCACGATGAAGTCTTTATCTTCAGCAATTTTTACGATTTTACCCACTAAACCACCTTGGGTTAGCACTTCATCGCCTTTTGCCATCGCGCTCATTAAGCTTTTATGCTCTTTTACGCGCTTTGCTTGTGGGCGGTAAATTAAAAAGTAAAAAACCAAACCAAAAATCGCTAACATAATTAGCATTTCCATACCGCCGCCTGCAGCAGGTGCACCAGCGCTTGCATGCGCGTTTGAAATAAATAAACTCATAATACTTCCTCTTTAATTTTTAAATTTTAATTTGTTGTATCAGCTAGCTCTGGCACTTCTTGGCCTCGGCGAGCGTAAAAATCGTGGACAAATGTCTCTAGTTGACCTTCGCTAATAGCATTACGCAAACCTTCCATAACACGTTGATAGTATCGTAAGTTATGGATAGTGTTTAGTCGTGCACCCAAAATTTCGTTACATTTGTCTAAATGATGCAAGTAGGCACGCGAATAATTTTTACAGGTATGGCAATCACACTCTGGATCAAGTGGACCAGTATCTGTTTTATGCACTGCGTTACGGATTTTAATGGTACCCGTTGTAATAAATAAATGACCATTACGTGCATTACGCGTTGGCATTACACAGTCAAACATATCAATACCACGACGAACCGACTCAACTAAGTCTTCTGGCTTGCCTACACCCATTAAATAACGTGGTTTGTTTTCTGGCATTTTATAAGCACAATGATCAAGAATATTGATCATTTCATTTTTAGGTTCACCAACCGATAAACCACCAAGCGCATAGCCATCAAAACCAATCTCTTCAAGGCCCGCTTGTGATTGTGCACGAAGCTCAGGATACATACCGCCTTGAATAATACCAAACAATGCTGACGGGTTGTCGCCATGCCCTTCTTTTGAGCGCTTAGCCCAACGAAGAGAAAGCTCCATAGAGTCTTTGGCTTCTTTTTCAGTGGCAGGATATGGCGTACATTCGTCAAATATCATCACGATATCTGAGCCAAGATCACGCTGCACTTCCATTGACTTCTCTGGCGACATCATAATTTGATCACCATTAACTGGCGATTGGAACATTACGCCTTCTTCAGTGATTTTACGCATTGCGCCAAGGCTAAATACTTGGAAACCGCCTGAGTCAGTAAGAATTGGGAAGTCCCAGTTCATAAAATCGTGTAAATCACCATGCTGTTTGATGATTTCAGTACCTGGACGCAACATTAAGTGAAATGTATTGCCTAAACAGATTTGTGCACCCGTTGCTTTAACTTCATCAGGTGTCATGCCTTTAACCGTGCCATAAGTGCCTACAGGCATAAACGCTGGTGTTTCTATTACACCTCGGTCAAAAATCAAGCGACCGCGGCGTGCTTTGCCATCGGTGCAGTCTAATTCAAATTTCATAATATCCTCTGTGTCGGAAAAACAGTCCAACAAGCTATAATTTAACCGCTCGATTCTACCCTTTTTACCACCCTATTACTATTAGCAGTGATAAATTCACTGTGCTTAGGAGTAAAATAAAAACCGATAACGCTGTAAATTATTTACGGGTCAAAAACATCGCATCGCCATAGCTAAAAAAGCGATACTGTTGTTCAATCGCAGTATTGTAAGCACCCATAATATTGTCTTGCCCTGCAAAGGCACTGACCAGCATAATTAGGGTTGATTCAGGTAAATGGAAGTTGGTGACCATGGCATCAACAACGTTAAATTGATAACCTGGGAAAATAAAAATATCGGTATCACCAAAGTAAGTATCTAACTTGCCGCCATGTATTTTTGCTGCCGACTCTAGTGAGCGAACTGAAGTTGTACCTACCGCAATCACACGCCCGCCTTTAGCTTTAGTGTTTGCAACCGCATCCACCACAGCTTGCGGTACTTCAATATATTCAGAGTGCATGATGTGCTCATCAACACTTTCAACCCTAACTGGCTGGAATGTACCTGCACCAACATGCAAGGTAACAAACGCCATTTGTACGCCTTTATTTTCAAGCGCAGCCATGAGTTTATCGTCAAAATGAAGGCCTGCGGTTGGTGCAGCTACGGCGCCTGGCTTTTCACCATATACTGTTTGGTATCGCTCTCGGTCCGCTTCATTATCTGGGCGATCAATGTAAGGAGGAAGCGGCATATGGCCAACATCATTTAAAATGTCGAGCACATTTTCACTGCGGTCAAACTCAAGCTCAAATAACGTATCGTGGCGTGCCACCATAATGGCTTTTGCTTTGCCCTCTAAAATGAGTACATTGCCCGGTTTTGGCGATTTACTAGCACGAATGTGCGCAAGAACCCGGTGTTCGTCTAATACACGCTCTACCAGCACCTCAACCTTACCTCCGGATTCTTTTTGACCAAACATACGCGCAGGTATTACTTTGGTGTTGTTAAAAACCAATAAGTCGTTTTCGTTAACCAGTTCAAGAATGTCACTAAATATTTTATGCTCAACAGCACCGCTCGGCCCATCTAAGCTCAATAAACGGCTACTGGTTCTGTCTGCTTTAGGAAAACGAGCAATTAATTCATCAGGTAAGTCAAAGCTAAAATCAGCTACGCGCATTGTTAGAATTCCACATCATTTAAAATCGCGCCAAGTGTATACCCAAACCACCTCAAAATGCGAGTTTCAGTTGGAATTAAAAGCGATTTAAGCAAGACATTGATTGCAAAAAATAGTGGTTCTATTATTAATATCAATAACGCAGTATAAATCGCTTTTAAACCAATCCGTGGGCCTTTCACAGGGGCATACTCTCATCGTTGCTACTTCTTGAAAGGGAATACCATGACTGCAAAGTATCGCCTTGATATTAAGCCCCTGTGAAGCGCTGAATTCTGCATTTTGAGGTGGTTTGGGTATTTAACTATTAGTAACGAAGCTCAAGATAACCCCTATATTCTCCCTAATTAGCTATCAATGAACTACATTTAAAATAGCGGTTAAATACGCTTGTTCTTATGGCTAAATATCATTACTCTTACAGTTTTATGATCTGCATTTCTCGGAGTGGTACCTAAGTGGCAAAACAGCTTAAATTGCTAATATTAAATGCAAGTAATGATGAGCGCCAGACTATACGTGCCACGCTGGAGAGGCTTAGTGTGTTTGAGTTTATTGAAGCCTCAGACAGCCAAGATGCGTTAAAAATCTTAAAGAACCAAAGTGTAAATATAATCATAACCGGCTTAGATGTAGGTAAAATTGATGGCTGGCGGTTTTCACGTATGATCCGCTCTGGTTTACTTAGCACGCCGAAAAATACGCCTATTTTACTTATTCCGCCCATTTATTGTGAGCGTATCGCCGAAACTACCGCACGTAGCTATGGTATAGATGCAGTGCTGCCTTTTGAACGCCAAGATATATTGCCGCAAATACTAGCAAACGTGTTGTCGAGCCATTTAGAAAAAAGTAGTCGCTTAAACCTATTGTTATTAGAACCCTTTGCCAGTAGAGCAAATGATATGAGTGAACAGTTAAAGCTAAACTTTGCAATTACTCATGTTACTAACGAAAAAGCCGCGCTCAGTGCCTATAATCAACAGCCGTTTGCTATCGTGCTACTTGATGCCACTGCAGCACAAGCTGAGAGTTCAAATCAATTAGTAGAAAAGATTTTGCAGCATAACCCTCAGCAAGCCATTGTTACTATTATTGATAAAAACGATGCTGATTACGCTGAGCAGTTATTACTTTCTGGCGTTACCGACTTTATTCGCGCCCCTTACGATCCCTCATTTTTAAATAAAGTCTGTGATCATGCAGCGCGTCGTGAAGACTTCATGGTGAGCTATGCTGAGTTTGCTAACAAAGTGCAGCAATTAAGTATTAGTGAAGTAAAATATCGCGACCTGTTTTCAGCACATCAGCGTATTTTATTGCACTTAAACACGGTTGTACTTGAACTAGACCAACAAGGGAATATTCGCTTTATAAACCCGGCGTGGGAATCTCTGAGCGGCTTTGGAGTTAAGTCGACCTTACAACAACCACTCACTGCATTTTGTACCACTGAACATAAACAGTCATTACAATCAACCATTGATGATATTTTACAAGGTGGTGCGAACAAACAAAAAATAGAAGTTAAGCTGAGCCAAAAAAATGGTAACTCAGTGTGGGTAGAATGTCGGCTTCAGTTAATAAAAAATAGCAGCAACAACGCCACTATCACCGCCACACTCGATAACATTCATGAGCGCAAACAAGCAGAGTTGCAATTGCGCCATTTAGCCCTGCATGACACCTTAACAGGACTACACAACCGTTATTATTTTGACCAACAGCTTAACTATATTTGCCAGAGCGAAAACACCCATACAAATATTGAACATGCGCTTATTTATATTGACCTTGACCACTTTAAAATAATAAATGACAGTAAAGGCCACCAACAAGGTGACATTGTTTTAAAAGAAGTAGCGCAGCTATTTATTGCCAATATTAGTAATGAGCATCTAATCTGCCGTGTCGGTGGCGATGAGTTTGCGGTGATACTTAAAAATACCAATTTATTGGATGCACATTTAATTGCAGAAGGGATTTGTAGTGCCATTGAAGGCAACCAATTTAAATCTGAAGAGCAAATCTATTCAATTAGTTGCTCGATTGGTTTAACCCAAATTACCGCTGATAACTGCGATCCAAATGAATGCTTAAAGCAGTCAGATATTGCGTTATATATTGCTAAAAATTTAGGCCGTAACTTAGTACACTGTTATTCAAAACAAGATGGTGAGAACAATGCGCTGCAAACGGGTTTAGAGTGGGGCCATGGGGTACGTCAAGCACTCCAACAAGACAGTATAGAGCTTCATTATCAACCCATTTGGGATTTTAAAACAAATCAGGTTGCCTACTTTGAAGTACTGCTAAGGTTAAAGCTAGACGACGAACTTATTTACCCTAATCAATTTATTCCCTCATTGGAAATGCTCAACGATACCTTTTTAATGGACCAATGTGTTATTCGTAACAGCATTGCGAGTGTTGCTGCACATCCAGAGCTTCTTCAGATTGCAATAAACTTATCGGCACAATCATTTTTAGATGAACGTTTGCTGCCATTAATAGAGTCGACCCTTGAGAAGTATCAAGTGTCTCCTGCGAAAATTATTTTTGAAATAACCGAATCGGCCAGTATTAATAATTTAGCGGCGACACGAAAAATGATTGAACGACTAAATAATTTAGGTTGCCACTTTTCAATTGATGACTTTGGCACCGGCTTCAGTACATTTAATTACCTTAAACAATTACCAGCCCAACACGTAAAAATTGACGGCTCATTTGTTCGCGATATGCTCAATGACTCCATTGATTTAGCGCTAGTGAAAGCCATAAATGACATCAGTCGCTCACTAGATAAGCGCTCTGTTGCTGAATATGTAGAAACCGCAGAAGTATTTTTTGCACTTAAAGAAATTGGTATCGACTATGGGCAAGGCTACTTTATTGCTCGCCCTGTACCAATTGACAAGGTACTGATTGAGTTAGAGAAAATTAAAAACAACCCTATTTTTTATCAAGACACCCTCACGTCACTATAAACATTAATAAACAAATTTAAGCAATTTATTACTTTCAAATTTGCCCATCTAACCTATACTTTGCTTATCGGCAGCACAATGTCATGAAAATTAAGTGATTACCTTGATTTTACGTGACATCTTTATTTCTTATCGTCTAGATGTCTATACTGTTAAAGGTGGACATAGGGGCATAAGGAGGACGTTTATGACGCAACTAATCACGTTATTATTGTTTATACACTTTGCTATTGCGCTTCAATGTTACAAGTATGCCCAGATTAAAGGCTACCCTGTAAAAACCTTCACAGTGCTTGGGCTAGTCCCGTACTTTAATGTTGTTGTATGGGTTTACTTACTATTTTTACCGCCGCTAGAGAGCTACCACAGCCAGCATAAGCAGCCTCTATAATTCCCCGTGTTATTTAGCGTATTAATTAAAATACGCTTTTTTTACCTATTTAAAATCAACACTACACTGCTTTTTCAAAAAGACCTCTAATTGTTGGCTAAACAATTTAAAGTCACGAATGCGCCCTGTTGTTTTACGCCACAATACACCAATATCGCGATAGGCATCACCTTGCGATGGCGTAGCTAGCATGTTTTTGTTTTCTAAAATACCTGCATTAATCGCCATTTGCGGCAAAAACGTCACGCCAAGTTTATACTCAACCATACTCAATAAAGTATGTAAGCTAGCCGCCTCAAAGGGATTTATACAGCTAGAGCGATTTAAATGGCACGCACTGAGCGCATGCCCTGTCATACAATGCTCTCGCTCAAGTAAAAATACACTGGCTTCTGGTAATAAATTAAAGTCTTCAATGCCTTTGGCTGGCGTGTAATCTTTATGGTGCACTAAACTAAAGTGATCTTGTGCTAATACTTGGGTATGAAATTTATCAGTTTCGTAAGGCAGCGCTAATAATGCTAAATCAATTTGCCCATGCTCTAACTTATCAAGCAACTTATCGCTGGTGTCTTCAATTAATACCAACTCTAAATCTACAAATACTTGCTGACAAAAGTGATACAAAGGCGCTGCAATAAAGCTTGCAATAGTAGGAATAACACCTACCGTTAATGTGCCACTAAGCGGTGTTAAAAAGCTTTTAGTTAACTCTTTTAAACTAATAGTATCGTTGATTATTTTTCTTGAACGCTCAACCACCTCTTCACCAATAGTGGTAAACATTAGGCTGCGATTTTCTCGCTCTATAAGCTGACATCCTAAAGTCTCCTCTAGGTTTTGAATCGCAGTACTGAGCGTTGACTGACCAATAAAGCAGGCACTTGCTGCTCGGCCAAAATGTTGATGTTGATGTACAGCTAATAAATACTGCAGCTGTTTAATACTAGGGAGATTGGTCATTTTTCTTTCCACAAATAAAAAGACCCCAACACCAAGGGCATTGAGATCTTTTCAAGCTAAAAGTCTTTTAAGTACTTTTTATTAAACCCCAAAAGCGGTTCTTAGTACGTAGAAAATAACAATAGCAAGGGCAGCACCAACTGGCAATGTAATTACCCAAGAAACTACAATATTTCTTATTACACCCATATTTAGTGCGGCAATACCACGTGCCATACCTACACCCAACACAGCGCCTACTAGGGTTTGTGTGGTTGAGATAGGTAAGCCTGTGCCCGATGCTATAACAACGGTAGAGGCAGCGGCTAATTCAGCAGCAAAACCACGGCTTGGTGTTAAATGAGTAATACCTTCACCAATGGTTTTAATTACTTTTTTGCCTAAAATAGCAAGACCGGCAACAATACCAAAACCACCTAGTGGTAATATCCACCAAGCAATAGCCGCTTTCTTAGCAATTTCACCGTTGTTTTCAACAATGTTTACAACTGCTGCTAGAGGTCCAATTGCATTCGCAACGTCGTTAGAACCATGGGCAAATGCCATACAACAAGCGGTTAGTACCATAAGTACCGCAAATACTTTTTCTACATTGTTAAACTGCATTTCTCTATCCGCTTTAGGATCGATATTTAAACGAGAAATAGCAATTTTACCGATAACAGCAACCAGTACCGCTATACCAATAGAAATAGCAAAACCTTCAACAGTACCTAAATTAATACCAATGTGCTTTAAGCCTTTCTTAATGGTCACTAGTGCCATAATAAAGCCAGCTAAACCCATGTATATTGGGACAAAGCGCTTTGCATTTTTAAGTGGAGCGTCGGTATCAAAAATCAGCTTTTGCGCACTCATAAATATTAAGTAAGCTATGAAACCTGATATCGCCGGCGTTACAATCCAGCTACCTACAATACCAGCAACTTTACCCCATTGAATAGCCTCGGTGCCCACAGCAACAAGAGCAAAACCAATGATCGCGCCAATGATTGAATGAGTAGTTGATACCGGCCAGCCTAAAAACGAGGCCATTAATAACCAACTGCCCGCGGCAAATAAAGAGGCGATCATACCTAGAACCATCAGTTCAGGAATGTCGGCAAATGGGGCAGCATCAATAATTCCTTTACGAATTGTTGATGTTACTTCACCACCGGCTAAATAAGCACCTGCGAATTCAAAAATCATCGCGATAAAAATCGCTTGTTTAATAGTAAGTGCTTTTGAACCTACTGATGTACCCATCGCGTTGGCAACGTCGTTTGCGCCAATACCATAAGCCATAAAAAAGCCGACTGCTGCGGCAATTAAAATTAATACCGTGCCGTAAGATGCAATGATATCCATTGTGTAACCTTAATCTTTCGTGTTTGAACTGATTTTAAATTAACGAGCTAACATCAGCTCAAGACGTGATCCTACGCGCTCTGCAATATCTGCAAGCTCACCGACCCATTCAATGATTTTGTATAAAAACATCACATCAACTGGATTTAGCTCACTTTCTACTTTACGTAGCTGGCGGCGTATTCTAATTTGCATTTCATCCGTGTCTTGTTCTATGGCATCCAATTCTACGAGCATTTTTTCAACCAGAGTTACTTCCCTGCCTTTAAAGCCCGTTTCTAACAATTCTTCTAATTCATTGATCGCTTTAGATGCTTGTTTAGTTGCATCGACACAACGAGTGACATATGCCAAAAAGTCCTCTTGGATCTCTTTTGGTATGATCATTTCACGACCAATTACACGCCCAGCAATATCTTTTGCTTTGTTAGCAATTTTGTCTTGTTGGGTTACTAATTCGAGCAGATCTGTACGCTCTACTGGCATAAATAGCCCGCCAGGTAGTTGTAAACGTATAGTTCTTTTCATTTCATCAGCTTCACGTTCTAAATTACGAATGGTTAAACGTAGCTCTTCTGCTTGTTGCCACTCTTCTTTAAAAACATGATTAAAAAAAGGTATCAAACTTTCGCTAGCTTGATGAGCCTTCCTGATGTGTTCTTCTATTGGTTTTATAGGGGATTTAGCAAAAACACCTAAAAAATTTGTTGGCATAACTGACCCTTTAATCAATTCAATATGCTGTTCAGCCTGAATTTTACAGCATTAAGCTAGATTGTGAACGCTTTTTCTCATTCAATTATTTACAAAAAATAAAAAAGGCAGTGTATTACTGCCTTTGATATTTTTTGGTTATTCGTATCACTACAGTGATTTTTCAATATCTTCTTGAGATGTATGACGAATATCTTTGCCGTTTACAAAATAAATGACATATTCAGCGATGTTTTGACAACGATCGCCGATACGCTCTAATGAGCGAACAGACCATACTAAATCCATAATTTTTGGAATTGAGCGCGGATCTTCCATCATGTAGGTCATTATTTGACGAGTAATTGCTTCATACTCTCTATCTACTTTAGCATCCTCTTTATGCACTTCAAATGCGCGTTGCACATCCATACGTGCAAATGCATCTAAAACGTCATGCAACATTTTAGATACTTGGCGACCCATATTTTCAATGTTTACTAATAAATCTTGTTGATCCTTAGTAAATGAGTCTAGTGCAACTTTAGCAATTCGCTTAGCTTCATCGCCAATTCTTTCTAAATCAGCAATGGTTTTTGCTATTGCAATTACTAAACGCAAATCACTGGCTGCAGGTTGGCGCTTTGCAATAATACGGGTGCAATCTTCATCAATACTGACTTCCATTGCATTAACTTTATAGTCGTTTTCACGTACTTTTTGTGCTAATACCGCATCGTTTTGGCTTACTGCATCAAGCGCACTATTAAGTTGCTGCTCAACTAATCCACCCATACTTAGTACATGGTTACGAACATCTTCTAGCTCTTGATTAAAACGACCAGAAATATGTTTATTAATGTTGTGTTCCATAATGACCTTCTTTAATAATTCATTGCTTTCGCGTTTTAACCCGACTAGCCGTAACGACCAGTAATATAATCTTCTGTTTTTTTCTTCGTAGGCGTCGTAAATAAAGTATTAGTATCTGAATACTCAATCAGCTCACCCATATACATAAACGCTGTTTGATCAGAAACACGAGCCGCTTGTTGCATGTTGTGAGTAACAATAACCACGGTAAACTTATTCTTTAAATCATTAATTAGCTCTTCGATTACTAAGGTTGAAATCGGGTCGAGTGCTGATGTTGGTTCATCAAGTAGTAATACCTCAGGCTCTATCGCAATAGAGCGGGCTATAACTAAACGTTGCTGCTGACCACCCGATAAACCAAATGCGCTATCGTGCAGTCGGTCTTTTACTTCATCCCAAAGAGCCGCACCACGTAGCGATTGTTCTACCACTTCATCTAGCTTACGCTTTTCTTTAATGCCTTGCAGGCGAAGGCCGTAAACCACATTCTCATAAATTGATTTTGGAAATGGGTTTGGACGCTGAAACACCATGCCGACATTACGACGAAGGGCTGCAACATCAACGCTTTTATCGTAAATATTCTGTCCATGCAGCATGATTTCGCCTTCAATACGACAAATATCAACCAAGTCGTTCATGCGGTTAATACAACGTAATAAGGTTGATTTACCACAACCTGACGGGCCGATAAATGCTGTTACTTGGCCTTTAGGAATATTCATATTTACTTTACTCAGTGCTTGTTTATCACCGTAGTAAAGGTCGAGATCTTTAATTTCTAGCGCTTTTTGTTCGTCTGTTAAATTATTTAAATCTAACTTCAAGCTTGGCTTTGCTTGGTTTACTTTTGGAGCGACTGTAATCATGTTTGTTACCTATACTAAATTAATGCTCAAGCGATCTGAATTTTTCACGTAAATGGTTACGTATACCAATGGCTGTGATGTTAAGGGTAATAATAACCGACACTAACAAAAAGGCCGTTGCATATACCAGTGGACGCGCCGCTTCAACGTTCGGACTTTGAAAGCCAACATCGTAAATATGAAAACCTAAGTGCATGAACTTTCTGTCTAAATGTATATATGGGAAGTTACCATCAAGCGGTAACGTTGGCGCCATTTTTACCACACCCACCAGCATAAGCGGTGCAACTTCACCCGCAGCACGAGCAACCGCTAAAATTAATCCCGTCATAATTGCAGGGCTGGCCATAGGAATAATGATTCGCCATAGCGTTTCTACCTTAGTCGCACCCAGAGCTAATGAACCATCGCGTACTGTACTAGGAATACGAGATAAACCTTCTTCGGTTGACACTATTACCACAGGCAACGTTAATATAGCCAAGGTAAGTGCCGACCACATCACGCCAGGAGTACCAAATACAGGGGTAGGCGATGACTCAGGATAAAATAATTGGTCAACACTACCACCAACCATATAAACAAAGAAACCTAAGCCAAATACGCCGTATACAATAGACGGAACACCCGCCAAGTTAATAACCGCAATACGGATCATTTTAGTAATTGCGTTTTTAGCCGCATACTCATGTAAGTAAATAGCAGCAACCACGCCAAATGGCGTTACAATCACAGCCATTAACATCACCATAAATACCGTACCAAAAATAGCAGGAAATACGCCACCTTCGGTATTGGCTTCACGTGGGTCATCTGAAACAAACTTACCTAACTGCACAAAGTAATGACCTAGTTTAGCAAAAAAGCCCATGTCGTTTGGAAACCATACGTCCAACACTTGATATAGCGGGATTGTAACAACCTCACCACGCATATCTTTTACGGTTACTTGGTCACGTTTAGCTTGTTTACGCAGTGCAAATAGCTCTTTTTCTAATTCGCCATATTGCGAACGTAAATCAGCACGCGCTTGAGCAAGTTCAGCAACACGCTCGTCGGTTAGCTCGTTATCAAGCAAGTAGGCTTTTTCCTGTAAACGTAAACGCTCTAGCTCATAGTTAATATGCCCTATGTCGCCATTTTGTAAATCAAGCGCTTCGTCGTTTAAGTCAACCGCACGCTCTACAAGATCATGTAAGGTTTCAACTTTATCTGCTGTTACCGCCTGACCGTCTTTAATGACGCTTTCTACATACCCGTAGAAATTACCGTTTTTACTGCGCTCAAACACCGCAAGCGCTTTAGGCGCTGAGCTTTGTTTGATATCGGTTTCGAGTATCCAGCGAAAATCTAAATCAACATACTCACGGTTACCTGTTTTAATTAGTAAACGCTCAACCTCGTCTTTTTCAAATTTAGAAACATCAATACCGGTTGCCGCTAAACGCGACTTAGGTACTAATTCACGGTCATAAATTTCACCAATAACGGTTTGCTTCGCAATTGAACCTTCAAGCTCATACTGCATAACTTGAGATGGCCAAAAAAAGCTTAGTCCCTTCCATGCAATCATGGCGAGTAAACCAATTACTGAAATTAAACTGATGCTGACAGCACCACCGGTCATCCAAATCCAAGGAGAACCAGACCTAAACCACTGCTTTACCATGTCGTGTTTCTCCACTTACATTGAGCTGTATTTTTCACGCAGCTGCTGACGAACAAACTCAGCAACTGTGTTGAAAATAAAGGTGAATATGAATAATACAAAGGCGGCTAAGAATAGAATTCGGTAATGCGAACTCCCTACTTCCGACTCAGGCATTTCGACGGCGATATTAGCGGCTAAGGTACGCATGCCTTGGAAAATACTCCAATCCATAATTGGGGTATTACCGGTAGCCATAAGTACAATCATAGTCTCGCCTACGGCACGACCTAACCCCATCATTACCGCAGAAAAAATACCTGGGCTAGCGGTTAATAACACCACACGAATGAGGGTTTGCCACTGCGTAGCACCTAATGCTAACGAGCCATTTGATAAATGTTTAGGCACACTAAATACCGCATCTTCGGCAATTGAGAAAATAGTTGGAATAACCGCAAAGCCCATCGCGATACCCACTACTAATGAATTACGCTGATCGAAGGTCATGCCTAATTCATTGGTTAGGTATTGACGCACATTGCCATCAAACATCCATAACTCAATACTTTCGCTCATCGCAAACGACAACCAACCAATAAATAACACCACAGGTATTAATAAAATTGAATGTGAGCCTTCAGGGATTTTATGGCGAATAACCGCAGGTAATTTGTTCCAGCCTAACGCGGTTGCTAAAATACCCAATGGCAGTAACACCAGTAAACCAACAATAGCCGGCAAGTGCTCTTCAATTAAAGGCGCTAACCACAAGCCAGCTAAAAAGCCGAGTATTACCGTAGGCAGAGCTTCCATTATTTCAACCGTTGGCTTTACCACACGGCGCAATTCGCTCGACATAAAATAAGCGGTATAAATAGCGGCTGAAATAGCAATAGGTACAGCAAATAACATTGCGTACATAGCAGCTTTTAAAGTACCAAATGAAATTGGCACTAGTGAAAACTTCGATTCAAAATCATCACTGGCAGAGGTAGATTGCCAAATATAGCCGGGCTCAGGGTAGCCTTCGTACCATACTTCTTGCCAAAGCGCTGACCACGTTACTTCTGGATGCTCGTTATGAATTTCTAAAACCGTCAGCTTGTTATCAGCTAAAATTAGCGCCGCATTTGAACGCGGAGCAATAGCAAACTGTTCAATTTCACCATCACTGACTTTACCTTGCCATAACTTTGCTTCACTGGTGGTGTAATAAAGCCCTAATTCACCATTTTGACCCGTTGTAAAAAAGGTACGACGATAAAATTCAGTAAAAATATTCAGCTTGCTTTGTTTGGTAGTTTCAAACGAACGGATTTTTTGAAATTCACGCCCTGAGTCTGTATTGATTTCAAACCACTGGGATATTTCACCGTTATCATTGGCCAACATCAGTGAGTTTGCACCAGCCAATAGTTGTGATGACACTATATTCGCGTTTTCTTCATTGGCAGATAATAATTGAATTTGCTCAACTTCACTTGGATAGCGGGTATCGAATACATAAATTTGATTGGCAGAACGAACAAAGGTGCGGGTGGTATCTGGCGACATTAATAGCTCATCTACGCGACCATCAACGTTAAGCTCGGTGCGTTCCACTTGCCATTCAACTTCACCGGTAAACATATTTTCTTCGGCTACAAAGCTACTAAATACCACACGTTTATCGGCAGTAAGTGCCACAACGGCTGTTTTGTCTTCATAATGGCTAAAGGCAAAACGCTTAATAGCTGTACCTTGCTCATCAACTTCGAGTGCCATTTCACCCAGAGGATAACCTAAACGCGGAGTTAGCTTACGCTCATTATTAGGGAAGGTGACTAAAAACTTAGGCGCGACAATAGTTACGGTGCCATTTTCTAAACCATACGCATAATGCCCTTGAAAAGGAGCACTGTTTGCAAAACTGGTTACCCGCGCGGATAAAGTGGCATTGAGTGTTTTTAGTTTTTTACCAAACTGTGCTTTATCAACACTGTAGAAGTTAACTTGACCTTGATCATCAAGTAAATATGCAACCTCAGTTTGCTCCTCGACACCAAGCCCTACTATTTGCTCAGCATTAGCAACATTAAAGCTAGCGCGCTTTTCAACTTTGGCTGACTCGAAAATGGGCTGCACTACATAAAGAAGGTAAAAGAAGATCAATAGCAGCGCTATTAATACCATTATACCGCCTGCGGTTATGCCAAACTTAGCAAACCGGTCTTTAAATAGACGGCTTCGATCCGTATTAAAAGTCGGTTTATTCGGATTTGAAGTCATCAAAACACCCTTATATCTTAACGTTGGGCGCATTATATTTCATCAAAGTGACAGTAATGTTACAGTCGTAATAATTCTTTACTTATAGAGAGTCTGTTCATCTTTGCAGATTAAATTTACAGCTTTTTGAGCAGGTTTTAGGCAAAATTACAACTTAAAATAATACTAAAGAATTATTTATTTTAGTGGTTATATTTATTTTTGCGTTATTAATGAACTAAATCAATTATTAATTGGACAAACTATTTATCCAAGACAATACTCAATGGGCATCTAATATAACAATAATAAAGTAACCTCCTAAGATGTAACAATCCTTTTGTGGTTAGCTTTTACATACATTTAGAATCAAATACATTAGATCGCATCACTTAATGCCTATGCATTTATTTTTTCATTTGGGCTTAAAAAGAGAACTATTATGAAGCAGTTGGTAATAACTATTTTAGGGGAAGATCGCCCCGGTTTAGTAGAAAGTATTTCATCGGTTATATTAGAAAACCATGGCAATTGGTTAAGCAGTAATTTGAGTCACTTACTCGGGCACTTTGCAGGCATTATACAGGTTGAAGTGGCTGAAGAGCATTTACAGACATTTCAAAATGCGCTCAATGGGCTTCCTAAGTTAGATGTTCGCATTGAAAAGGGCAACACTGAAATTGAGCCTGTAGAGCTTGAGCAACTTAATTTTGTGATCACCGGTAACGATCGCCCTGGTATAGTGCAAGAGCTAGCAAGTGTTATTCGCCATAAAGGCGCGAACATTACAAACTTAAACTCTAGGCAGCAAAGTGCGCCAAACTGGGGAGTGCCTATATTTAGTGCTGTTGCCACCGTGAGCCTGCCCAACGGATTGAATAAAGAAGAAGTTATTAATGCACTTGAGTCAATTACAAGTGACTTAGTAGTGGATGTAGAGCAAAGCTAAATCAGCCCTACTAGTATGAACACGAAAAAGGCGCTAATTATAGCGCCTTTTTTATGCATAACACCCAGTGCTACATATCTACATGACGGTTAATACTTTGCATCATCTGCTTCAGACCTTGCTCTTCGAGCTGTAAGATCTCCCCTAGCTTTTCTTGAGCCTCTGGTGACTGCGCTTTATCTGCCAAATAACTATATGCATTTAATACTTTTTGATGCTGCTGAGATAAATACTCTTGAATCGCTAATTCATCTAGCTCATTACTGCGATCTAAATCAGTAAAGCTAATGATTTCTGAGTGCTCTGAAAAATATTCATAACAATATGTATCTAAAGTATTTATTTCAGTGATTGCTTTAAACCCGATTAAATCCTCAGCAAGTTTTTTTTCATACTCAACACAATAATCAATTAACTGTTTATTATGCTCTCCAAGTAAATCCCTTACGCTAAAAAAATTAGCCGCCATTTGTGTATGAAACTGAACGGTCCAATCGAACACTTCTTGAATTGTTTTAACTTGCATGTGCGTTCCTTACTTTTTAAAACTATTGATTAAATAGATGCGTGAATCATGCCAATAAGAAATTCAACAAAATCAGTAGATAAAGAAAAGATTGCCTAACTTGTACTGATATTTTCAGTACAAGTTACATAATCAGTGTAAATATTATAGGTTGCGCTTTCGCCACAATAAATACACAGCAGGCAATACCAGCAATGTTAAAACAATGGCGCTAAACATGCCGCCGACCATAGGAGCGGCTATTCGACTCATTACTTCACTGCCCGTGCCTGTACCATAAAGCACCGGTAATAAGCCAATCACTATGGTTGCCACTGTCATCATTACCGGACGTACTCGTAGACCCGCACCTTCTAGTATCGCCTGTTTAAGCTGCTCTATACTCAAGCTTTTACCAATTTTAGAAGCAGCCTCTATCTGCGCTTTGTAGGCTTGATTTAAATACACCAACATTATAACGCCTATTTCTACGGCCACCCCAGCAAGGGCAATAAAGCCGACTCCTACAGCAACAGAGAAATTAAAGCCTTCTAAGTACATTAGCCAGATACCTCCTATCATCGCCAGTGGTAAAGTCGCCATAATAATAAATACCTCGGTGAAACTTCTAAAGTTAAGGTAAAGCAATACTACAATAATGGCTAAGGTCAGCGGCAACACATAACTCAGTTTGGCTTTGGCACGCTCCATATATTCGTATTGCCCAGCCCAAGTTATAGAGTATCCAGCAGGTAAAATTAGCTGCTCGTTTAGTAACTGCTGAGCATTTGCTACATAGCTACCAATATCTGTATCTTTAATATCAATAAAGCTCCAACCATTTAAACGGGCATTTTCACTTTTTATCCCAGGCGGGCCATCACTAATAAATACATCCGCCACATCAGCAAGTGCGATACGTTGACCCGTTGGAGTAACAATAGGTAAAAGCATCAGTTCTTCAGGGGAGTCACGGTACGCTTGCGGATAACGAAGATTTACAGGGTAGCGCTCTTGACCCTCAACCGTTTCAGTCACGTTCATGCCACCAATTGCGGTTGCGACTACTTGTTGCACATCAGCAATATTTAAACTGTAGCGCGCTGCTTTTTCACGGTTAATATCTACCTTAATATAACGCCCACCCGCTACACGCTCTGAGTAAACAGACGCCGTACCGGGAAAATCTTTAAGTAATACCTCTATTTGTTGACCTATTTTTTGAATTTCATTCAAATTAGGGCCCGCGACTTTTATACCCACAGGGGTTTTAATCCCTGTAGCCAGCATATCTATCCGCGTTTTAATTGGCATTACCCAAGCGTTAGTTAGCCCAGGAAATTTAACTAAAGTATCCAGCTCTTGTTTGAGCTTTTCAGTGGTCATGCCTTCGCGCCACTGATCCTTAGGCTTAAACTGTATAAAGGTTTCAATCATGGTCAGTGGTGCCGGATCGGTTGCCGTTTCCGCTCGTCCAATTTTACCAAATACGGTTTTCACCTCGGGCACAGTGGCAATCAACTTGTCGGTTTGCTGCAATAGCTCGCGCGCCTTACCTATTGAAATTCCTGGATAAGTAGTCGGCATATACATTAGATCCCCCTCATCAAGAGGTGGAATAAATTCACTGCCTATTTTATTTATCGGATAAAAGCCCATTAAAGTAATAACTAGCGCAATCAGCAAGGTACTTTTCGGAAATTTTAATACTAAATTTAACAGCGGCTTATAACTATTTACCAGTAAACGGTTAACTGGATTTTTATTTTCAGAGATCACCTTACCACGAATGAAATAACCCATCAGTACGGGTACTAAGGTAATTGCTAATCCAGCAGAAGCTGCCATTGCATAGGTTTTTGTATACGCTAATGGCGCAAACATTCGCCCTTCCTGAGCTTCTAAAATAAATACCGGCATAAAACTCACTGTAATTATTAATAAGCTAAAAAATAACGCAGGCCCAACTTCACTGGCAGAATCAATCACCACTTGCCAACGGTTTTCATCTGTTAGTGGCTGTTTCTCCATGTGCTTGTGCATATTTTCAATCATCACAATCGCACCATCGGTCATAGCACCAATCGCTATAGCAATCCCGCCTAATGACATGATATTGGCGTTAATACCCTGCCAGTACATAATAATAAAAGCGGTGAGTATGCCTAACGGTAAGGTAATAATAGCCACCAAAGATGAGCGTACATGAAATAAAAACACCACACACACTAAAGCCACTACAATAAGCTCTTCCATTAATTTAGAGGTGAGGTTATCAACTGCGTCTTTTATTAAATGAGAGCGGTCGTACACAGGTACAATTTCAACCCCCTCTGGTAGCCCTTTTTTAAGTGACTCTAATTTAGCTTTAACGAGCTCTATGGTTTTTTGCGCGTTTTCACCAAAGCGCATAACCACTACGCCACCTGCCACCTCGCCTTCGCCATTAAGCTCGGCAACACCGCGGCGCATTTGCGGACCTAAACGCACATTAGCAACATCACGTAACTGTAGCGCAGTACCGTTAGCGTTTATACCTAAAGGAATGGCTTCTAAATCAGCAACACTTTTTACGTAGCCAGTACTGGTGACCATGTATTCAGCTTCTGCCATCTCAACTACCGATGCACCCATTTCTTGATTACCTTGCTTAATGGCAGTTTGAATAAGGCTTAGCGGAATACCATAAGCACGAAGCTTATCGGGCTGAACGTTTACTTGGTATTGTTTAACCATGCCGCCTACCGATGCCACTTCGGACACACCAGGTACAGTTTGCAGTTCAAATTTTAAAAACCAATCTTGTAAACTGCGTAATTGGCTGATGCCATGCTTACCGGTGGTATCAGTGAGTGCATATAAATACACCCAGCCAACGCCGGTGGCATCGGGGCCAAGCTCTGCAATTGCCGTACTAGGCAAACGGGCAGATACTTGACTTAGATATTCCTGAACACGACTTCTCGCCCAGTATAAATCAGTGTCTTCGTCAAAAATAACGTACACGTAGGAGTCACCAAAAAACGAAAAACCGCGTACTGTTTGCGCCCCAGGTACCGATAGCATTGCCGTGGTTATAGGAAATGTAACCTGATCTTGCACTACTTGCGGCGCTTGCCCAGGATAAGAGGTTTTAACAATAACCTGTACATCTGATAAATCGGGTAAGGCATCTACAGGCGTATTTTTTACAGCATACAAGCCACCACCAATCAGTATTGCGGTTAGTAACAAAACAAAAAAACGGTTAACAACAGACCAGCGAATAATTGCAGTAATCATAACCACTCCTAGTGATGCTGACTGTGCGAAGCATGCACAGGCGTTATTGTATGAATCACAAATTCACCTTGCTCAATGCTAAAGGTAAAAGTAACTTCATCATTAGGCTTGAGCATCTCAGTCATTAAATTTTTTGCTAGCATAAAGTCCATTGTTGCAGGTCCTCGGCCCCACTTTTCAATTGCCTCACGGCTGATATTCACAATACGATTATTAGCATCAATACTATTAATTACTCCATTTACAGTTGCCGTATTTGGGTTGGCATCACTCATTTGCATACTGTTATGCGAAACTGCTTGCATACGTTTAAAGTCAGAGTTTTTACTCGACTCTGAATCAATTAAAAACTGTGCTGAAGTAACCACTTCATCGTCTGCCATAACACCTGATAAAATTTCGGTATTAGCCGCATCACTTCGCCCTAAAGTTACCTCGACCGATTTAAAACGACCTTCCCCAAGTGCAACTACAACACGGTTTTGGCTACCAGTGCGAATAACAGCTTCTTTAGGTACGATTAACTGTTTTTCAGCTACTTGACTATGAATACTGACTTGAGCAAACATATTAGGCTTTAACTGATGGCCTTGGTTATCAAAGCGCAAACGTACTCTTAAAGTACGATTTTTAGCATCTAAGGTAGGGTAAATATAATCCACTTGCCCTTGCCAGCGTTGGCCACTTAAATAATCGAGTGTCATGGTTACAGGCAAGCCAACACGGATAAGTTCTGCTTGGCGCTCAAATACCTCAGCCTCAACCCATACTTCATCAAGCTGAGCAATACTCATCATTGAGGTATCAGGTTTAACATAAAATCCTTCACGAATATTAAGCTCATCAACAACACCACCTTGGCGGGCATAAAATGTTATGTTTTGCAGTACTTGCTGACCTTTTTGCAGGCGTGAAATAAAGCCATCAGACACATTGAGTGATTTTAAACGGGCTTTAGCGGCACGAATTAGCACCGGATTATTACGCTTCAACGCTAAAACAAACTCTTCTTGTGCATTCACTAACTGTGGTGAATATAAGGTATAAAGTGGCTCATCTTGTTTAACCTGATCACCCGCGGCTTTAACGTATAAGGTTTCGACCCATCCCTCTACGCGCGGATGAATATGAATTAGCTGGTCTTGGTTGTATTGTACATAACCTACCGTGTTAACTTCATTTTCAAGTGCAGCAAACGCAACAGGGGTAGTACGCACACCTAAATTATTAATCACTGTGGGTGAAATTTTAATACTGCCTGGCCCTTCATTAGCCCCACGGTCTGACTCTTCGTAAACAGGCACTAAATCCATGCCCATGGGCGATAAACCAGGTTCATCTCGGCGATAATTACTGTCCATAGGTGCGACCCAATAAAGCGGCTCTTTTTTACTACTGGCTTTACTGTCAGTTGGCATAGAGTGCTCACTAGGTAAGCTTAATAATATCCCCGTAGTTAATGCCGCACTACATATAGCCACCAGTAATAATTTTAAATTAGTATTCATAGCTCGGCTCCTGCTGTGGTGTGTTTTTTAAGCTGGTATCATCAGCACTGGCGTAATAATTTAACCTTGCAATAATTATCTTTTGATCAACATGAATGTTTAGGGCGTCTATCTTGGCATTTAATTGACTAATACGCGCTTGCATCACATCTGAGAAATTACCATCATCGCGAGTGTAGGCATTTAGGGTCGCTTGAGCTTGCTCAGCCATTTGCGGCAGCAGCTTGGCTTGATAAAGTTCGGCGCGCTGATGAAGCCGCGCTAACTGGCTAACTTCCTTAAAGTACATCCCTTGTAGCTTTTTAAGGGCTATTAATTTTTGTGTTTTAGCTTCTTCGCTATCAGCAATGGCAGCATTTACTAGTTGGTCTTGGCGGTTATCGGTAAACAGCGGTAAATCAATACTTATACCCACAGAGAGAAGGTCTGCTCGCGCGCCACCCATTGGCATGTCATCACGATAACCGTACCCCATATTAACGCCAATTTGAGGTTTATAGCCTTGCTCAGCCACACTAATTTGAGTTTGCTTTGCCACTATTGCATTATCCATTGCCATAATTGCAGGGTGCTTTAATAGCATGGTCATTAATTGCTGATACTCTAACTCGGTGTAGTTTTTTAATGCTGTAAGCTCTGAAAAGTCATCACTGACAGGCAAGCTCAGCATAGCGATAGGCAACCATTGTGTTAGCCGCTTTTTAGCACCTTGTAGCTGCTGCTCCAGTTGCATTAATTTATCTTCAAGGCGGGTTAACTCTAATTGCGCTCGAATAATATCTTGTTGGCGTGTTTTGCCCACCGAGCTTACATAGCTTGATTCTGTAATATCAATGAGCTGGGTAAACAAAGCTTTATCTTGCTCAATTAGTGCAATGCTTCGTTGCGCTCTATAAGCATTGAGCCATGACTCAGTAACTATGGTTTTTACTTGCGCGAGTCTATCTTTACGCAGCCAAGGCTCTGCTGCAGCTGACTGAGAAAGGGCCTTTTGTTGAAGTGCTAGACTATCGCCTCGGCTCAGTGATTGGCTAATTCCCACCTTAAATTGGGTCATATTTTCTTGATCAAAAGCAAAACCATTAGTTGGTAGGTTCATTAACCCTAATGTAAGCACTGGATCAGGTAAGGTTCCTGCGGCAATACTTTTTGCTTCAATTGATGATTGTTTTTGCTTACTGGCTTGAAGCCAAGGCTCATGGTTTAAGGCATAGTTTATTGCCTCATTTAAACCTAGTTCAGCACTGTGTACAGAGACACTAATACTCAACAAGCTACTTATACACAAGGATTTTAATACTGCGAAGTGATTCATCACTTGCTCCACTTAAATTTAAAAATAACGAATGAAAACGATTAAATTTATAAGCAGATAGATGACAAAAAGCTAAATAACTAGATTTTAAATACACCTACCCTGCGATTATGCAGGCATAGGAGGACGGTAAAGAGAACGTGCAAAGTTAGCTTGATGCTGTACTACAGCATGTTGCACTTTTTCAGAGGATAATTTGGAGGCTATAAATAGTGAGTTTACATGCAAGACTGAATGCGAACTACAAGCACTCATCGGGCAACTGCAATCTTGGGTTAACGTGCTTTGCTCACTACAGCAATCCATAGACATGGTTGTTGTATCAGCGTCGTCGCTCATTGCCATCTCACTATGCTGCATCGATGCATGGGTTGCCATGTTCATATGCGGCATATCACATACCATAGATACAGACGCAACGGCTTGACCCACAAAAGTGAGTAACAAAGTTAGCGTGAGTAAAATACAGTAAATACGTTGCAATGAATTAACCTAAAAATAAATAGACGTTTAAAGTTTATGAGAACTGTGTTTAAAACTCAATAATTAACTGGTTTTTACTACTGGCTTTATGAAGCTACTGGCCGCAATGGCGAACAAGCAATAGCCGGTAAAATACCAAAAACCAGTACCAAACTCAGCATGCATATTTAGTAAATCTTCTGAGTTCGCGTTTGTATTACCAGCCATGTAAGCCACTATTAATGCAATAACAAACACATCCACCATACTCCATTTACTTAAACCGATAATCACCTTACCAAGATTGTGCTTAAACGAAGTCTCCTTCAGCACACAATACAACAATTGAAGCAGCAGCTTAATTGTTGGGATCACCATTGAAAAAAACGCCACTAGTATCGCCACTAAGTAGTTTTTGTTATCGGCCAGTTCGTTAACGGTGCCCCAAATACTGCGCGTTTTTTGATAAGCGCTGATCTCGCCTTCAAGTTTATCTAACCCCAATATACTCGAGGTCATCATTAGCATATTACGGGTGTTTTGATTCCCTTCATCTGCCAACATTTCGATGCCCGCCTCAGCAAGTTTAGACTTATCAATTTTACCTTCCATACTCAGTACGGGCTGAGTCACCCCGGGAATTAATAAAGCTAAGGCAATTAAAATAGTGGTAATAGGTAAAAATAAACGCATGGTGTAATACTAAGTAAAATCAATATGTGCCAATCATACCCAAACGTTATACGTTAGTCTTGCTCAATAATAGTGGCCAATAGTTCATCCGCATACTGGCGTGCATCCAACATGGCGCTAAATACGGTCTCAATATTCGAGGCTGGGCGAATAGTTTCTAACAACTTTTTAGCCAATTGCCAATTATCTTCCTCTACCGCTTTTATTAAATGTAAAGAATTACCCATCATCCCTTCAAAACTTAATAGTGCACCAGATAACTCAGCCCCTAAACTAAACTCTTTAGCAATAGCTTCCAGTTCCATATCTAAAATAGCATCAAGCACCGACATTAAGCCGACTAAATAACCTTGTTCTGCAATGACTTTTCCGCCTGGTTCTAAAATTATTTGCATGAACTGCGCTCGACATAAGCCTAAACGAGTAAGTTCACTGGGCTTGTCTGAGCCAAGTTCGCTTAGCGCCAATACTCGTACAAACTTTCTAATAGAATCTTCCCCTAAATACACAACCGCCTGAGGAATAGACGTTATCACTAAATTTTTATTAGCAGAGCGAGCATTCACTAGTTTTAGGACGCGTGCAGTCAAACCGACATCTTTAGAAATGCGTTGATTAATTTCATTAAAGTCTAAATCTGTGCGGGATGTGCAACGCAGTAAGTCTAAAACAGCCATTTTTAGAGGTTCGATACTGTTGTAACTTAACATTTCTGGATGTGCAAAAAAGAACCCTTGAAAGTAATCGCATCCAGCTTCTTTAAGCTGCCTAAATTCATCATAGGTTTCAATTCGCTCTACCACTATTTTAATATTAGGAAAATTGCGTTTGAGCTTTTTCAGCAACATGCTGGTTTTTATTACGGGCTCTTCAACTTCAAGCTTAATATAATCAACCAAACTGAGTAATGGTTGCCATTTTTCATGTGAGTCATAATCATCTAGCGCAAATACATATCCTGCTTTTTTTAACTCTGTCACTCTCTCAACAACAAGCTCTATATTTTCAGTACGCTCAACAATTTCAATTACAGTATTCTCAGGCTGTAATAATTTAGGTAAATCCTCTAAAAGCCCCTCGCTCGATAAATTAATAAACGCAGTTTGATTGAGCGTTAGCTTTTCTATGCCAACCAGCATTAGCGCATTAAAAAAAAGTCGCCCAGTGGCTTGCCCGTCAGTTGTTCCTACAGGAAAAGCATTATTAACTGAATCGCGATAGAGCAACTCATAAGCAAAAATACTTTTATCACCGTCAAAAATTGGTTGCCTAGCAATATATTGAGTAACCAAAATAGATGAATTTTTTACCTCTAGATTATTTGGCATTAACCTTCCTACTTAACAGTGATGTCATCATTATTTTTTATTATTTAACCAGTATAGTGAAACTTTAAAGACTTGCTGCAATTTTAATTAGATTAAAAACAAACAAATAAGACTAAATCTATAACCCTAGAGCAGAGTTATTAGTATCCTCATTTTTTATAGGGTTTTTGAGTTTACAACTGCTCTAAGCATACCCAAAGGTTATGGTTATAAGGTATAATGCGATTATTAATTTTTTATAAACTCACAAAAAAGAGTCCCTTATATGAGCATTGAACAAGCCTTAATAGAACGTAGCAGTAACCAATGTGAACTCTGCGCAGCAACAGACGACCTAACTGTATACGAAGTTCCTCCTGTTACCGAAGCTCATTCAGATAAATGCATCTACACCTGTCAAACATGTAAAGATCAAATTGAAGGCAATAGCGATTTAACCCCGACCCATTGGCATTGCTTAAATGACAGTATGTGGAGTCAAACACCTGCGGTACAGGTTGTTGCTTATCGCATGCTGACTCAGTTAGCAGCTGATAACGGATGGGCACAAGACGCGCTAGATATGATTTACCTTGAAGAAGACACATTAACATGGGCGCAGCAAGCGCTTGCTGAAGATGATGATATTAAACACATTGATAGCAATGGTGTAGTACTACAAGCTGGCGACACCGTCACGTTAATAAAAGATTTAGATGTGAAAGGTAGCAGCTTAACAGCAAAGCGCGGTACAGCCGTGCGCAATATTGGCTTAACCAGCAACCCTGAACATATTGAAGGACGTGTTGATGGACAGCGTATTGTAATTTTAACTAAATACGTAAAAAAGTAAGTAATAAATCAAGGCGCCTAGCGCCTTTTTTTATATCTCGACTTTCTTTATTTGCTAGTTAAGCAATGATTAAGCAATTCAACCGTATGCTAGCGACCTTATACCATACTCCATCAAGGAACTCTTATGTTCTCATCGAAGCCAAATTCAATGTTAAAGTCGATTGCAGGCTTGTGTTTTCTAGCAAGTGGCACACTTATGCTGAGCGCATGTAACGATGACGCAGCGCAGCAAAATAGTGCTGTGGCGCAAACAATGACCACCTTACCTGTGCAAGTTAGTTACTTAGATCGCAGCCTAATTGCGCCTAATTCACAGCTAACCGTTACCTTGGTTGATGTGTCAAAAATGGATGTGGCAGCAACGGTTATCTCTGAGCAGGTAATTGATTTAGTAGGCGCACCGCCTTATAAAGTAGAGCTTGAGTATAACCTTGAAAAGATTGACCCAACTCACCGCTATAGCGTGCGTGCAACCATTAATAATCAAGGAAACTTGCTATACACCAGCACAACGAGTAACCCGCCTTTTGATAATACGGCCTCATCAGAGCCTTTAGAGATTATTGTTTCAAAAGTAGCGCCAAAGCCAGACGTTGACTTAGTAAACACCTACTTCAAAGCAGTTTCAATCGACGGCAACCCTGTTGTAGTGAATACCAAAGAGCCATTTATTCAGTTTAATAGTGATAACACTGTACACGGCTTTTTAGGATGTAATAACTTTAATGGCGGTTATGAAGTATCGAAGCAAGCAGTGACTTTTACGCAGTTAGCTATCACGCAAAAAATGTGTCATGACAATATGGAACAAGAAAGCGCGATGGCGGCTGTGCTTCAGGCAGCAACGCAATGGCAAATTAATGGTGAAAAATTAGTATTACAAAATGAGGCAGGCAACCAACTTGCTACCTTTAACGCTGTTTACTTTTGATTAAGAACGTAACAATACCCCACATCTAAGCAAATAAATAAGCCAGTTAAACTAGGGGCTGTTGATCTTTCAAGGTTGAATTTGCAGCAGTCTGTTTGGTATTTAGGCAAGGCAGAGCCTATGTGGTGTGGTTATTCCCCATAAATAGGCGATATAGCAGCAT
>NZ_PNDJ01000227.1:0-299 GCF_005887255.1 Pseudoalteromonas sp. S1609
CCCTTCTTGTAAGATTTAGGTGCAGTCGTTGCATTACCAACTCATGATTAAGAAATTCGTGGAGCGGGTGAGCTATTAGCCGATGATCAATCAGGTCAAATGCAAACCATTGGCGTTAATTTATACATGGAAAAGCTTGAGCAGGCCGCCTTGAAAATCTATTCCAAAAACAAAGAGTAGTAGACTTTAAGTGCCCTGACGTGTTACCTGCTGATTATATTCATGCTGTTACCGCGCGTTTAGGTCGGTACAAGCGAGTAGCAAGTTGTGCTAACCTTGCTGATATTGATGAGCTGCAG
>NZ_PNDJ01000228.1:0-269 GCF_005887255.1 Pseudoalteromonas sp. S1609
TCACGTTTAATTCGCCTATGCACTGTCAGCATCAGTAGTACAGCTGCAACTGATAATCCAACGATAATGTCTATCCAAAAACCATGCGGGCCCATTGCAGGCACTTTTTAGTCTGTTCTTGATAATACGTAGCGTAAACTAAAGCCGATTAACCAATAAGAGATAAAAGTGATATAAGAAAAAGGCGCAGTGAGCTTTAAGCCTCTCAAATTACCATTTGCATCTACTTTTAATGCATCAGGAAGTTGATTAATAAAGGCTAAAATCAT
>NZ_PNDJ01000229.1:0-270 GCF_005887255.1 Pseudoalteromonas sp. S1609
TGCCCACTTCCCAATGTACCTTCCCACCCCGTTGTGCGGCCTGATAAGCACTTAATGAGTGTTTGCAAAATTCTACTGCCCAATAAGGGGCAAGCCAGGTATGAAGTGAACAGGTCACAAAGTCTTCATAACCACCACTGGCAGGCCAAAAATAACGAGAAATAAAGTCATACTCAACACTCGGTGCTGTTGCTACCACATCAAATGGCGCTAATTTTTTTAGTTCTTCAATGGTTGTTTTCAGAACTACAACCTGCTGCTCATTATAAT
>NZ_PNDJ01000230.1:0-343 GCF_005887255.1 Pseudoalteromonas sp. S1609
ATGACTCTTACGCTAATCAATGTCAATATCCTCTACCTACATGGTCATCTCATTGGCAATAATTGTCAGTTATGGCTTGCGCAAGAACTCATTCTCGACAAAATCAGTCATCTCCAACATTTTTGGATTAACGTATTCAGTGACAAAATTTTCATCCGTGATCACCACGCACGTACCCGAGAACTAAACCGCTATAGATAAGCGGTTTGCTGCTTTATACGCGATTTATTTCTCTATTATAAGCTGATTTAACAAATAAATGAGTTTAAGTATTTCACTGGTCATCTCTTTGAATGAGCCTTTAAGCGTTCCAATTTCATCTTGATTTTATTTTGGTCACTAA
>NZ_PNDJ01000231.1:0-338 GCF_005887255.1 Pseudoalteromonas sp. S1609
TTAGCGCACGGCGGTAGTTGATTCGCTTTAACCGTACCTGGCACCGGCGCCGGAACTGCCATAGCTGCTTTGTCGCCTTCAACGTTTAAGATAGATTGCTCTTCTTCTACGCTATCGCCAACCGCAACCATAACTTCTGTTACTTCAACTTCGTCATCACCAATATCAGGCACGCTAACTTCTTTAGTGCTTGATGCCGATGCTTGTTCAGCAGGCTTCTCTTGTGCTTTTGAATCAGCTGCAGGGGCACTTTGGTTATCACCACCTGACACTTCAAAAACAAATACTAATGAACCCGTTTTCACTTTGTCACCAGTATTTACTTTAATTTCTTTTAC
>NZ_PNDJ01000232.1:0-330 GCF_005887255.1 Pseudoalteromonas sp. S1609
AGGCCTGCTATATTGTGTGGGGCTTTATTGTTTTTGGTCTCTGTGCGCTACTTCGTATCGACAACGCAGTAGAATGTCATAGTGCCCACAGCGATGGAGAGAGCCACATAACAAATGCTACGCTCTCATCCTCTGTCGTGTTCTTCGTGTTCTTTTATCCTTGGGTTTCGTGATACTCAACCCACGCTACGGTTGTCTGATTAACGCAGTGCAACTGATAGCTGACGGCTGATACTAGCACTTTTCTTCAGACGTAAACAAGCCCGACTCTATCGAAGCGCGCCTTCTCTTATTTGGAGCCTCGTAATCTCCTACTTTCACATAACAAAT
>NZ_PNDJ01000233.1:0-340 GCF_005887255.1 Pseudoalteromonas sp. S1609
ACTCTTTGTTGCTCGGTTTTGACTTAGCCCACTAGGTTACAAACCTCGCGCCGCGATTAAACCGCCCCTAGTTTGAGCAAATTTTAATCCGCAAAGGTCAACAGACCCTAAGCTGATTTTTTATAACGGGTGTGAATAATCACTATTCACTAGTTTTTAAATCATTACGAATTAATTTTTAATAGTCGCGTTGTGATAAACATTTTGTACGTCATCGCAATCTTCAAGCATATTGATAAATTTATCAAAGTTGGCAATCACTTCTTCATCAGTAATTTCAACATGTACTTGCGGTACAAAGGTAATTTCATCAACTTCAAAGTTAATGCCTAAAAAAGCT
>NZ_PNDJ01000234.1:0-259 GCF_005887255.1 Pseudoalteromonas sp. S1609
ATTAGCATGTTAAATACATTGAATAAGCTCATGGATAACGTCGCTAGTAAAGGCATTGCGTTTTTATGGGCGACTTAAAACAAGTAAAGCAACAGTAGAGATTGTGATTTGTAGGGTTACTGACATTTTAAGCTCCCATTACATTCAAAATACGCCAAATTTTGATTCACGCTCAGGAGCATTTATAGCTGCGATAAGTGCAAGCCCTAGAACAATGCGTGTATAATCAGGGTCAATAATAACATCATCACACAAACAT
>NZ_PNDJ01000024.1:0-420 GCF_005887255.1 Pseudoalteromonas sp. S1609
AAAATTGTCATTATTGCAAACCACCCTATCGGCTCCTTAGATGCGCTTGCATTAATTAATGTGTTATCAACGGTAAGAGCCGATTTAAAAGTAGTGGCTAACCGTATGTTAATGACCGTTGACGCCATGCATTCATTATTGCTGCCCGTTGATAACCTATCAGGGCAAAGTAAAAAACAAGAGTTGAGTAATATCCACCGGCACTTAAAAAATGAAGGAGCGTTACTTATTTTCCCTGCCGGTGAAGTTTCTCGACTTCGTCCTACGGGTATAAAAGACTGCAAATGGAACAGCGGCTTTTTACGCATTGCTAAAAAGGCTAACAGCCCTATTTTGCCTATCTATATTAAAGCCAGAAATAGCCCGCTGTTTTACGGCGCATCAATGCTTTATAAACCACTGGCTAGCTTATTACTGGTA
>NZ_PNDJ01000235.1:0-264 GCF_005887255.1 Pseudoalteromonas sp. S1609
ACTCCATTTATTACTTAATCTTAAACTGTCAATCCATTCATAAATCAAAGTATTATATTTCAGCATACTCTATTGAGCACATGTTCCAGAGAATGAAAATGGCATAGGTTATAATCTTAAAGGCATATTTGGTGGTTATAAAGCCTGTTTTTCAGAACAAATGTTATAGCGAAACCACAATAATTACGGAGAGATAGAAATAAGACATTTATCGCAATATAATATTAATCTAAAAGCGCGCGATATAGCTTTTATTGCTATTCA
>NZ_PNDJ01000236.1:0-326 GCF_005887255.1 Pseudoalteromonas sp. S1609
GTGTTATTCGTTTTGATATATAATGATGGTGAGCATTGGCAGCCTGCTAGCATGATTGATAATGCTAATGCGCTCAAGGTAAATGTTTTCATTTCAGCCTGGTTATTATTGTAATAATTAAGATAGCCGTTTTTTACTACGGCTATGTTAGTTAGTTTGCGGTTTTTTTAGTGCTTTAGTTACCTCCGGGTAATGATCCCATACCTGCTTGACGCTTAGTGACCGCACAAGATTTACGAAATAAGCATGTGGACACGCCAATGGTGTGGACGAGCTAGTACCCTCGCCTAACGAGTAACCCGCTTAATTAATGCCTACACCATCCC
>NZ_PNDJ01000237.1:0-210 GCF_005887255.1 Pseudoalteromonas sp. S1609
AAAGCCAATTCGTGCAAAGCCTTCTTTTTCACACCAGCCACGCATTATAACGTTGTCGCCGTCTTCCAAGAAGCTACGTTGTTCGCCGTTGCTTAAAGTTATTTTTTCTTTGCCACCACGAGAAAGCTCAAGTAATGAACCCGCTTCTTCGTGAGTCGGCCCTGATTGCGTGCCAGACACCACCATATCGCCAGGAATAAAGTAACAACC
>NZ_PNDJ01000238.1:0-240 GCF_005887255.1 Pseudoalteromonas sp. S1609
ATACGACTAATAGTGTCGGAGGTATAGTGAATAACCAAAAGCAAAATAATCATCTAAAAGTAAGGAAAGTAGGTAGCGTTGCGGTAGTGATTTCCTTGCTTTTTGCCAGTGGTGTGGGTTATTAATTTTATCAAAAGCTTAATGACGGTAAAGTGCTAAATTTATCGGTTAATGCATTAACAGAGCAAAATTAGATATTGATGCAAGAGCTTCAAACGATTAAGTCTGAGCAACTCATTT
>NZ_PNDJ01000239.1:0-302 GCF_005887255.1 Pseudoalteromonas sp. S1609
TCATCTGAGCCTATTAACTCGATTATTTCATTCCATTCATCAGGCGCCTTTACATAAAGTCCACACAAAAAACGAGAAAGGAACTTAGTATTAACAATATTATGATATCGCAAATAGTCGATAGTTCCATAAACTAGCTATGAGGTATTATCTGCTTATAGCACTAAATGGTTGGCAAAAACCAAACTTTGAGTCTGCTCAGGAAAGGTCATCAATAATTCAAAATATTGATACAAATCAGCAAGCATATTTTTAAGAACTTTCGCTAGTTCCTTCGCCTCTGCTGCTGCCATATCAATATA
>NZ_PNDJ01000240.1:0-240 GCF_005887255.1 Pseudoalteromonas sp. S1609
CATATACTGCGCTACGCGCTTTTTAGTACCTGGGCTTTGAGTGCTCGTAAACGACTGTAAAACAAAACGTTTAGCAATTGTAATTGTACCCATATAGCTAGGGCTTTCTTCATTTTTAATTGCAGCTTGTGTTTGCTCAAGTGTGTACTCAGGAAACACGGGCACTGTAGGGGTTTCGTCGGTAAATAAAATCCAATCACGGGCTTTTTTAGGCAGGGTATTCCACGGTTTATTAATATC
>NZ_PNDJ01000241.1:0-395 GCF_005887255.1 Pseudoalteromonas sp. S1609
CCCTGATAAGGGAGAGGTCGGTAGTTCAAATCTACTCAGACCCACCACATCTTCTTAATACTTCGTTGTAAGCTTCGTTGTTTAGTGAACTAAACGGCCTCAACTTACGCCTTGTTTTAAAAAGAAGTCGGTATACAAACAGTAAGACCAGCATATGTGGGGCTATAGCTAAGCTGGGAGAGCGCCTGCCTTGCACGCAGGAGGTCAGCAGTTCTATCCTTCATAACTCCACCACTATACTTCTTAAAAAATCGGGTAGCACAATCACCTGAGAATAGAGTGTGTGTAATTGTGTGAAGTTTGTGATTCGCTGCTCTTTATAAATTTGGAAAAGCTGATATTTAAATTGGTATGTAGATCGTTGTGTTTTGTAGATGTTTGTCAAAAGTAGTAAT
>NZ_PNDJ01000242.1:0-205 GCF_005887255.1 Pseudoalteromonas sp. S1609
CGATGCACTTGTAATCGTACTGCTAGTAGAAGCACAAGAGCTAAAAGATACTGACACCGTAGCCGAAACGCTGAAGTTGCGGGCGGCAGAAACCACAAAAATCCCACGGCACAAGCTTATTACCGGCCCAAGTTCCAGCACAAGGCCAATTACTCACCCGTGAGTCGGTAAGGCGCTCGTTAACGACAAGCATTAAAACTGTTAG
>NZ_PNDJ01000243.1:0-242 GCF_005887255.1 Pseudoalteromonas sp. S1609
TCTTGCAATTGTTCGCTGGTCATACGCCATTATTTAAACGAGGCCATTATATCACAATCACAAAAGGTATAGCCACAATTAGCTAAACAATCACACACAAAGTATGATAAGTATTGAAAATACTCATCGTGAAATGCCTCATCGAAGCTATTATCTATAATCAGAGCATTATCTTGATCGGTTACAATTAACTGCTCATCCCGCGCAATTGAGCCCAGCGCAATTAAACAATAAGGAATGGG
>NZ_PNDJ01000244.1:0-349 GCF_005887255.1 Pseudoalteromonas sp. S1609
TACAAATATTTATCGATGCAATTTATGGGCGTGGTGACGCGGATATGAAAGGAGGCATTGCCTCGATGCTTAGTGCAAAGCAGACGTTATTAAACAGCGCGCAGCAAAAGCAGGGAACATTATTTTGGCTGATCACCTGAGATGAAGAAGGTGAGGCGGAGAATGGCTCTGTGCTGATTGCGAAGCGAGTAGCACAACCGGGCGTAGTGCTTGATGGCGGTATTGGTGGTGAGCCACCCAGCCACCTGCAGGTAGCGGACACTAGTAAAAAATCGTCGCCGTGGAGCCTTAACTCCGCGATTAACTCTTCACCGAAAGGCTGGGCAGGTAGCCTATCCGGAGAATACCA
>NZ_PNDJ01000025.1:0-256 GCF_005887255.1 Pseudoalteromonas sp. S1609
CCACTACCTTCACCTACAGCCCGAAAAGCGATTTCTCGTAAGCGGCCCAGTTCACGAAATAAGGGAGAGCTTCCTTGGTATTGGTACAAATAAATCACCATGCCATCACTGGTTTTACCTAAATGTTCGCAGCATTCTATGGCTTTTTTTAATTCTTTTTTACATTCAGGAGAGGCAATTGGAGCATGAGTTTTTAATGGTAGCGTTTTTTTTGTGGTTAAACGGTATAGTTGCTTACGGATTAGCTCAACCACTT
>NZ_PNDJ01000245.1:0-294 GCF_005887255.1 Pseudoalteromonas sp. S1609
TAGCCGTGAAGCGATCGCAGTCCGAAAAGCCCGGGCTGTTAACTCGGATATAGAATACTATTTACAGCCAGTACTTAGGCCAGCAAAACGACGCAATTCAGGTCTATATGGAAGCCAACGTTACGTGAATGGCGAACCTCGTAGGGCCGCACTATGGGATACATAAAGCAAACAAAACAGGTACACCTGTGTATGCACCGATCAGCGGAACGGTATTATTTGCTGAACCATATTTATACTAATGTGGCGGTACTTTGAATTTAGAACATGATAATATGATTAGCTCTACTCATT
>NZ_PNDJ01000246.1:0-206 GCF_005887255.1 Pseudoalteromonas sp. S1609
TAGCTTGGCTAAATGAAGGCTTGAGCCGCGTTCATGGCTTTATAGGCAATGCGTTTGGTATTAGTGTTGCTATGCACGAATTGGAACATCATATTGAGTCACTTAATCCAACACTTGAGGACCGTGATGAAATTTCAGACAAAGGGTCTGCATTATATTGCTTAAATGGCAGTGCTGGTGCAGGTAGGTTAATTATTCCAATTAAA
>NZ_PNDJ01000247.1:0-253 GCF_005887255.1 Pseudoalteromonas sp. S1609
GCGCCAATTACTGCCGTCCAAAGGTAAGCGTAGTAACCTGCTGAGTAACCACCTGCAAACGTATGGCTAAAGTAGTTTGATTTGTAACGAGGTGGTACAGGGTAGTAATCGATACCGTGTGCCTTTAGTGCTTCGCTTTCAAACTGTTGTACATCAGTTACTTTTTTATCAGAACCAAATGAGTGCCATTCCATATCCAGTAATGCTGCAGCTAAATATTCAGTGGTACCAAAACCTTGGTTGAACTTTTGCG
>NZ_PNDJ01000248.1:0-349 GCF_005887255.1 Pseudoalteromonas sp. S1609
CGACTTTCAACTCATCAGGCCCTAGTTATAAATAAAAGATGCTCTAGCAGCTCTGGCACGGCTCGATCCAAATAACTTATACCTGTTTGCGCTAAGCGACTTTTCAATCCTTGATATCCTATGCTACGAATGGCAATGTGAGCTACACCTGCTCGTCCTTGGGTTTAGCTGTTTAATGCTGATATGTAACCCTGTTGCGCTTTATTACCAGCGGCATTAACCAGATGAATCAAAGCAACGTTATCGCTGCCGTATAGCCACGCGCCCGCGAAAGGAAAAGGCGGACCATACCCGTCACTTAGCCCCACTGCCGTAATCAAGAACAGTCGCAGCGACTGGTCATACGATC
>NZ_PNDJ01000249.1:0-216 GCF_005887255.1 Pseudoalteromonas sp. S1609
AAAAAACTCTAGATCATCAAATGCGAGTGCTAAGGATATCCAGCCACCCATAGTAATCACCGTTATAGTAGTTGAGGCGATTGAAGTAGTGAGAAGAGAAATAAATTTACCCAATACGATCTCGGTACGAGTAATTGGTGTAAGTAGTAAGGTTTCTAACGTGCCACGTTCTTTTTCACCAGCGACTAAATCAATTTCTGGGTAACTTGCCCCCAT
>NZ_PNDJ01000250.1:0-212 GCF_005887255.1 Pseudoalteromonas sp. S1609
GGCTATTACCGTGCCAAAAACCGCGCGATCACCATAAAGCTGTGAGTGTAGCTCCGCCAAAAAATCCGGTTCACGACTGTCAGTTAAAGGTACAAATAGAAGCTAATGAACGAGATGGACTGGCGTTATCAAAGCAAGCGTTATTAGTGATTAATAATGAGCTTGAAGAGCTATTAACAGACGTATCTGGCTTTTTTGGTAGCAAACTAATG
>NZ_PNDJ01000251.1:0-377 GCF_005887255.1 Pseudoalteromonas sp. S1609
TATTCTGCTCCATATCACTAGGTGCGAAAGAAAATAGAGAGTTTAAAATTCGATATACGCATCCCCTAATGTTGCTGAGCCTTAGGTTGATAATTTATTTTTAAAATACAATGCCACGTTTAATCGTTGCATTGTAATAAAGTAGGCGTTAATTATTACCAAAATGCAGATTCGGAGAGCTATTCTTGCATTTGTTCGCGCATTTTAAATTTTTGCAATATGCCGGTTACTGTCATCTGGTAATGTTCTACAAAACTAATGTTTTTAGGCTGTTTAAAGTAGTAGAGTTTGTCCTTTTAGAATAATCGAAATGCTTGATCATCAAGCACTTCACCTTCTTTAGGCAGGATACAAGAACACACTTATTCGCCAAATTT
>NZ_PNDJ01000252.1:0-238 GCF_005887255.1 Pseudoalteromonas sp. S1609
TACGATAGCTTTGCATAGGAGAGGCAACAATACTGTTTTTTTCACCACTAAAAGCACTACAACCATGGCCTGGCTTGCCGTTGTATGCGAGGTGTAATTGCTCAATGAAAACAGCAACTTTGACGTTGATCAGCATTACGTCGGTGCGAAGGTCAATTTGTGAGTCGTCATCTTTTTTGTATACATACGGCACGAGTAATTTTTTAACATCTATAGCCATCTGAGTTTGTCACGCCTG
>NZ_PNDJ01000253.1:0-293 GCF_005887255.1 Pseudoalteromonas sp. S1609
ATAAAACTGCTTAATTTTTTAATTTATAAACACGAACCCATTATCCTTCTCATGGACAAATAGGTCATTAAAAAACAATCTAATTAAGAAATGGGTGGGCGAAGTATCGATTCAAGGTAAGAATATGTAAGATCAGTTTTATAAGTCGTTTTATTGATAATTTTTAGTTTGCACTTTGTAATTTGTATTAATGACTAAAATCCAAGATATGTGGCTTCTTATTCAATGAGCGCAGTGATGACAATCTTTTTCATTATGCTGCTAATAACCTAAATTATCATTTGAGACATTTC
>NZ_PNDJ01000254.1:0-229 GCF_005887255.1 Pseudoalteromonas sp. S1609
TCCATGCACTTTTATCAACGCAAGATGTATGAAAAACCAGCATCTCCAATGCCCAGACTAAGTTTCGTCGTACAAGGCCTTCTATATCGAGTATTACGATATCAGATAATCGCGATATAACTCTGTGAAACTGATTATGTGTAACATTAGGCTTCACTGGACCTAATGCGCGTAAAAGTCTTGATCCGTGCTTAGATGGCAACAATTCCGCTTGGGCGAAAGGGTGGTT
>NZ_PNDJ01000026.1:0-32735 GCF_005887255.1 Pseudoalteromonas sp. S1609
TCCAGCTGAGCTATGCGCCCATCTTTACGTTTACAAGATTTCGCCATTTAAAAAATGGTGGAGAGGGAGGGATTCGAACCCTCGATAGAGCTACAAACTCTATACTCCCTTAGCAGGGGAGCTCCTTCGGCCACTCGGACACCTCTCCGTCTTGTGGGGCGTATAATAAAGATTTCAGAAAATATGTCAAACACTTTTCTGACAAAAGTGACTATATGGCTATAGATTGCACACATGTCTGGTTTTAAAGTGTAATTAGTTTGAAAATTAATCAGGTTAGGTATTTGGAGTGCTTGAGTTAACACCCATCACTGGCACTAGTTCATCCGTAAGTTCAGCAAGATATTGCTCTTGGTAGCCCAATTTTTGAAACTCAGCAATACACGCGCGGTAATAAGCTTGTCGCTGTTGCTCTGTGGTGCTCTCATCGGGTAAAGACTCTACTCGTTTAGCTTTCATATTATTTATCTAAGTCCTTTAGAAATTTTTATTTTTACGACTAATAATGACCGTGTACAAATTTCGGCCATATTTTAGCTAAAAAATTCACATAAATACAACATAATGTTTAAAAAACAATCATACCAAAAAGTTATAGCACTGCTTTAATGTTGCTAAGCAGTGAGGCAACTTTATGATAATGAAACTGAATTAAAGGTTAATATCCCTTTGTACTTACATTTTATTATCAGTGTAGTACTTATTAATTAAAAGCCCTAATATAAAGTTTAGGCAATGTCTCACAAACAATAAGGCAAAAAAAACGCCGCTAATTAGCGGCGTTAATAATTTTATAGTTTATTCCTTCAAGCTTAGTCAGCTTGTGGGCGCATGTGCGGGAATAAAATAACATCTTTGATAGTTGATGAGTCAGTAAATAGCATCACTAAACGGTCAATACCAATGCCCTCACCTGCCGTTGGTGGTAAACCATACTCAAGTGCGCGAATGTAGTCTTCGTCATAGTGCATTGCTTCATCATCACCAGCGTCTTTCTCTTCAACCTGACGCGTGAAACGCTCAGCTTGATCTTGTGCATCGTTAAGCTCTGAGAAACCATTTGCTAATTCACGACCGCCAACAAAAAATTCAAAACGATCAGTTACAAATGGATTTTCGTCGTTACGACGTGCAAGTGGAGATACTTCCCACGGGTAGCCTGTGATAAATGTAGGTTGGATAAGCATATGCTCAGCCGTTTCTTCAAATATTTCACATAAGAACTTACCTGGGCCCCATACGCAGTTTTCAGGAATTTTAACGTGTACTTGTTTAGCGTACGCTTTTAATTCTTCAAAGTGGTTTTCTGGGTCGTTAAATACCGCAGCATCAAACTCAGGGTTATATTTTAAGATAGCATCTGCCATGCTTAAACGCGTGAATGGTTGACCAAAGTCGTACTCTACTGAGTCAACAACTTCGCCGTTTTCATCTTTAGTGGTGTTAACCACAATTGGGCTGCCCAGTACATTAGTTGCAACTGTACGTAACATGTCTTCGGTGATGTTCATTAAATCAATGTAGTCAGCATACGCTTGGTAGAACTCAATCATAGTGAATTCTGGGTTGTGGCGTGTCGATAACCCTTCGTTACGGAAGTTACGGTTAATTTCGAATACGCGGTCAAAACCACCTACCACTAAACGCTTTAAGTAAAGCTCTGGTGCAATACGCAAGTACATATCGATATCAAGCGCATTATGATGCGTTACAAACGGACGTGCCGTCGCGCCACCAGGAATAACCTGTAGCATTGGCGTTTCTACTTCCATAAAATCGCGGTCAGCTAAAAAGCGACGAATGCCTTCAACTACTTGTGAGCGAATGCGGAATGTTTCACGCGTTGCTTCGTTAGTTATTAAATCAACATAACGTTGACGGTATTTAGTTTCTTGATCTGATAAGCCATGGAATTTTTCTGGTAGTGGACGAAGTGACTTAGTCAGCAGTTCGTACTCTGTCATTTCTACGTATAAATCGCCTTTACCTGATTTGTTCAGCGCGCCTTTAACACCAATAATATCGCCAATATCAAGCTGACCATATTTTGCTTTTAAATCTTTTTGAACGTCTTTTGAGGCATATGCTTGCACACGGCCTTTCATGTCTTGAATAGACATAAATGGACCACGTTTAGCAAGAATACGACCTGCTATCGATACTACGTGCTGTAATTCGATTAGCTCTTCTTTACTCTTATCACCAAACTCAGCCTGCAAATCTGCCGTGTAATGCTCACGACGGAATTGGTTTGGATGACCGTTGGCTGGGCAATTTTCGCGAATAGCGTCTAATTTGCCGCGACGCTCAGCGATTAACTTATTTTCGTCTTGGATTTGATCAGTCATTTTTTAGCTCTTTTTTAGCTTGGTGGTTATAAACCAGATTTTAAGCTGGCTTCAATAAATTTATCTAGGTCGCCATCGAGTACCGCTTGAGTGTTACGGTTTTCAACGCCAGTACGTAAATCTTTAATACGCGAGTCATCAAGTACGTATGAACGAATTTGACTTCCCCAGCCAATATCAGACTTGTTGTCTTCTTGGCTTTGCTTTTCAGCATTTTGCTGTTGCAGCTCAAGCTCAAATAATTTCGCTTTTAACTGCTTCATTGCTTGGGCTTTATTTTTATGCTGCGAGCGCTCGTTTTGACACTGCACCACGGTATTGGTTGGTACGTGGGTAATACGTACCGCCGATTCAGTGGTATTTACGTGCTGACCACCCGCGCCTGATGCACGGTAAACGTCTATACGTAAGTCAGACGGATTAATATCAATCTCAATGTTGTCATCAACTTCTGGGTAAACAAACGCAGATGCAAACGAGGTATGGCGGCGGCCACTTGAATCAAATGGGCTTTTACGAACTAAGCGGTGTACGCCTGTTTCAGTGCGTAACCAACCATATGCATACTCACCAGAAAAACGTACTGTTGCGCCTTTAATACCAGCAACATCGCCATCGGTCGCCTCAACAAGCTCTACTTTAAAGCCTTTAGCTTCACCCCAGCGTAAGTACATACGCAGTAAAATATTACACCAGTCTTGTGCTTCAGTACCGCCAGAGCCTGATTGTAAATCAAGGTAGGCATCGTTTGAATCGTGAGAGCCTGAAAACATACGACGAAACTCAAGCCCTTCAAGCTGCTGGTTTAAATCAGCTAGTTCGCTTTGTGCTTCATCAAAGGTGTCTTGATCTTCAGCTTCAACAGCAAGCTCTACTAAACCTTCAACATCGTCAGTACCAGCAACAAGGTTATCGATTGTTTCAACCACGGCTTCTAGTGCTGACTTTTCACGACCAAGGGCTTGTGCGCGCTCAGGCTCATTCCATACGGCTGAATCTTCAAGTTCGGCGTTAACTTCTTCTAAACGTTCTTGTTTAAGAGCGTAGTCAAAGGTACCCCCGAAGCAGTTCAGTACGTTCGCGAATTTCCTTGATTTGATTAATCACAGGATTCACTTCAAACATGTACATTACTCCAAAATGGCTAGGTTATTGCGCACTTAAAAAAGAGACCGAGCGCAATTAAAAATCATTAAATAATAAAAACGCCCGATTTTAACAAAAAACCGCGCGTTTTATTAGCCTTTTATGCATGGTTTGAAGATATTTTTTAGCCCACTTTTTCAAGCTCTCTAACTATAAGTTGTAAGCTAAATTTACCTCTAAATTCATTTATATCGAGCTGATACGCTACTTTAACAAACTGCGCCTCGGTATCTGGCCACGCTTTTACATCAATCCCAAAGGCAATGGCATCCACTAAGCGTGCAGACTGATGCTTTAATACTAGCTTTAAGTGTTTTTCACCCACAATACGCTGCTGGATTACTTCAAAGGTGTGTTCAAATATCGGCTCAGGAAACTGCTGCCCCCACGGGCCCGATTGTTTTAAAAGCTGGGCAAAATCCATGCTAAAGCAATCATTAGGTAACTCACCATCGGTAAATACAATACAGCGTTTACTTTCTTCACTGAGTTGCTCGCTAACTGCACTATTAAATGCGCGTTTGAACTCAGTAAATTGTTGCTCGTTAATACTTAAACCTGCCGCCATTGCGTGGCCGCCAAATTTATTAATTAAACCAGGCTGCGCAGTGTTTAAACCTTCAAGCAGGTCGCGCATATGTAAACCTTCAATAGAGCGACATGAACCTTTTATTTCACCGTTTTCGCCACCCGCAAATATCACGGTTGGGCGGTGGTATTTTTCTTTTAAGCGCCCCGCTAAAATGCCAATAACGCCTTGATGCCAATCGTCTTGATACAAACAAATAGCATCAGGTACGCTATTTTCTTTAAATGCTAGCCTATCGAGCACGGCTTGCGCCTCTACTTGCATACCTTGCTCTATTTCACGTCTGGCAAAGTTTAAGCTATCAAGCTCGCCGGCTATGCGCCTTGCTTGATTTATGTCGTTGCTAAGTAAGCAAGCTATACCCAAACTCATGTCATCTAAGCGCCCTGCTGCATTTAAACGTGGCGCCAATGAAAAGCCAAAATCGCTGGCACTCAAACGAGCTGCATTGCGATTAGCCACTTCAATCAATGCGGTGATACCTGGGCGGGTTTTACCGCTGCGAATACGTGCCAAGCCTTGATGCACTAACGTACGGTTATTTGCATCAAGGGCTACCACATCGGCCACCGTACCAAGGGCTACAATATCGAGTAAGTCAGCAATATTTGGCATGGGATGTTGGTTAAAGTAGCCTTGTTCACGCAGCGCACTTCTCAGTGCGATAAGCAAATAAAACGCCACACCAACACCAGCTATCGACTTAGAAGGAAAATCACAGTCATGACGATTAGGGTTAACAATAGCATCGGCATTCGGCAGTTGCTCGCCTTGTAAATGGTGATCTGTAACCAGCACTTTAATGCCTGCGGCTTTAACAATATCAATCCCTGCAATACACGAAATACCGTTATCTACGGTGATCACTAAATCGGGCTGCATAGTCACTATTTGCTCAGCCAATGCTGGGCTTAAACCATAACCTAGACTAAAGCGGTCTGGCACTAAGTAATCTAAATGAGTAAAGCCAAACATGGCCAGCCCTTGCATTAAGGTGGCGGTGCTGGTTGCGCCGTCGGCGTCAAAATCGCCAACAATAAGTATTTTGCTTTGTGCATGCAGCGCGTCAATTAACAGTTGGCTGGCTTTGTCTATATCTTTAAACAACTTAAAGTCGAGTAAAGTAGCCGCACTATTATTTAATTCATCAGCATGGCAGACGTTACGCGTGGCATAAATTTGCTTAATAACAGGATGTAGATGACTAGGTAGATGAGAGTCGTCAACGGGTTCTCGCGCAATGATCATTTTTTTCATGCTGGTTTTTTAACTTATGATGTTCATAACAAAAAGACAAAAAAAGGCCATAAAGGCCTTTTTAAACAGGTACTCAGGTTTTTAATTAACCTGCTTTATTCGCCTCAAGCGCAGCGCTTAATGCGGCTGCTGGTTGGTAGCCTGGGATCATCGTGCCATCTTCTAAAATAATAGCCGGTGTACCACTAACACCAAAACTTTGGCCTAATTGGTAATGCTCTGCAACGGGTGCGCTACAATCTTTTACAATTTGTGTATCCGAGCCCGATTTAGCTTCAGTAAGTGCTTCTTGCTGATCTTTAGCACACCACACATTCATTAAATCAGCATAACCTGACCCCTGTAGGCCGCCACGTGGAAATGCGAGGTATTTAACCGTAATACCCGACTCAAGTAAGTCATCAAGCTCTCGGTGTAATTTACGACAGTAACCACAGCTAATATCTGTAAACACGGTAATGCTGTGTTTTTCTTCTGGCGCTTTATACACAATCATTGAATCTTCGTATTCTTTTAACCCTGATTGGCGCACACCATTAAGTGCTTGCTCGGTTAAATTATTACGGTTGTTTAAATCGATTAGCGTACCTTGCATTAAAAACTGACCGTCAGGGCTTGCATATAGCACCCCTTTATTGGTAATCAATTCTTTTAAGCCTGCAACCGGACTTGGGTTAATTTGTTTTACAGTTACTCCAAGCGCGGCAAATTTTGTCACGATAGGATCATTGGCATCGGGTGTTACTGCAACGCCATTAGCAAAAGCGCTCAAACTAGTGCACAACATGGCACCTGCTAACATTAATTTTTTCATAACGGGTTCTCTATCCTAAAAAATACTTATCTTATCGTGTCTATATGACCGGCTTAGTAACAAAAAAATTCGCTTAAGCACGAGGATGGTGCTCAGCATGCACCGATTTTAATCGCTCATTCGCTACATGCGTATAAATTTGGGTAGTTGATAGGTCGCTGTGGCCAAGCATCATCTGCACCACACGCAAGTCAGCCCCATGATTTAATAAATGCGTTGCAAATGCATGTCGCAAAGTATGAGGTGATAACGGCGACTCAACGGATGCCAAAATAGCATAGTGTTTAATCCGATGCCAAAAAGTTTGTCGTGTCATGCCCACCCCTCGTTTAGAGGGAAAGACAAAATCGGTGGCATGTTTTATCATTTGTGCTCGGCCAAGCTTTAAAAATTGCTCGAGCCAATACATAGCCTCTTCACCTAAAGGCACTAACCGCTCTTTGTTTCCTTTACCTTTTACAAACACCACAGCTTGGCGCAAATTTATTTGCTCCATTCTCAGCCCTACTAGCTCAGTTACCCGCAAGCCTGTTGCATATAATAACTCTAGCATGGCTTTATCGCGCAGCCCCATTGGTTCTTCAATATTGGGGGCACTTAATAGCGCCTCTACTTCGGCCTCAGAAAGCGTTTTTGGTAACGACTGCCCTGCTTTAGGCTGAGCAATATTGGCCATAGGTGAGTCGCTAATTATTTTTTCGCGTACAAAGTACTGATAAAAACGTTTTAATGCACTAATACTGCGTGCAGTACTGCGTGGTTTTAACCCCAAATCAACACGGTGCGCTAAGTAACTTTCAACGTCGAGGCTGGTTACCGTCATTAAGTTTTCGCCTTTTAAAAACTGGCAAAACTTATCTAAGTCACTGCGATAAGCGCTCAGTGTATTTTCACTTACGCCTTGTTCTAAATAGAGGCTATCAAGAAAGGTTTCTAAAAAGTCGCTATTGCTATTTAGCTCAGTGTTTTGTTCAGGTAAATCGTCAGATAGCGTTGTCACGTTGTGATCTCATGTTGGTAATACCACGGTAGAAGGTATCAATTAAAAATACCTTACGGTAAACTTGAGCCTATCATAACAGGCAATTACACAGTGATAAATACGATGCAGATTGGTTTATTTTTTGGTTCTACTACCTGCTATACCGAAATGGCGGCAGAAAAAATACGCGATATTATTGGCGCCGACATTGTCAGCTTACATAATATTAAAGACGAGCCGCTTAAAAACGCTGAGCAATATGACTTTATCATTTTTGGTATTTCTACGTGGGACTTTGGCGAAATTCAAGAAGATTGGGAATCAAAGTGGGACGACATAAAAGACGTTGACCTAAATGGTAAAACCATTGCCTTATTTGGTATGGGCGATCAGCAAGGGTATGGTCAGTGGTTTCAAGATGCGTTAGGCATGCTTCATGATGAAATAAATGCCCAAGCCATTACTCAACTTGGCTTTTGGCCTAACGACAGTAACTACGAATTTGAAGCCTCTAAAGCCCTTACCGAAGACGGTAAACAATTTGTTGGTTTAGCATTAGACGAAGATAGTCAGTACGAACTAAGCGACGAGCGTATTGCCACCTGGGTAGAACAAGTGATGACAGAGTATGCTGAAACCCTGTAACTGTGCACTCTTGCAAAAAGCGCTGCTATGCAGCGCTTTTTAATATTTAACTACTCTACTTTTAACCAGTATTGGTTACGGTAAAAAAAGCCCACATAACCACGCACTTCAAGTTTTTCGCCATTTTGCTGCGGAGTTAAACGCACGCTGTAGGTTTTACCGTTATTTGGGTCGAGTATTTCACCGTCTTCCCAACTACCATCTCCGGCATGCGTTACATTTTCAATAATGGTCATGCCTAGCATCGGCTGATTCTTTTTATCACCGTTGCACTCGCTGCAAAGCGCATCTTGCTTATTTTTATTGAGTATTGTTTCAATTTTGCCAGTTAGCACGCCATCTTGCTCAGTAATGCGTACATAAGACTTTGCTTCTTTGGTGTCTTCATTAATGGTTTTCCAAAGCCCTACAGGACTCATGTTTGCATGCGCACTATGGCTTATAAATAAAGCTGCAGCGAGAGTGCTTAGCAAAGTTAGTTTATTAAAGTTTTTCATTGAGTTGCTTTAATTTTAAATAGCTAATAAAACGATAATACCAGCTGATTTATAAACACACTATGAAATTACATAGCTAATTAGGTGCATGTAAAAAATAAAAACCAAGTGCGTTTCAACACACTTGGTTTTTAAATAATAATCACGTTTTAAAGTGCATATTTAAAAGTCACGTACCTCTACACTTGAGCTATTAAATTCAAACATATTAATTTTGCCGCACTGGGCCATATGGTTAGTGCTTGCATATGGGGCGTTTGCTTGATTTATATCGCCCTCCCACTCAGGGCCATTTTTTACAAATGCTTTGAGTTCAAACCAGCCGTTAACGGCTTTACTGCAATCCATATCAACATCAAGCATCCAGTAGTGTTCGCCCCATATGTTAAGTGGTGTAACGCCAAAACCATCATTATCTACCGTTTTTTGCGCGCCATATTCACTAGGCCATATATTAGTAGTCCAATCCATCGCGGTACCTTGCGCCTCACTGCTTTGACCTTGCTCAATACCATACCAATCTAGGTAATTATCGTTTGCTTTCCAAGGCAAAGTGGTGTTGTTTTTTAAATTGTTGTGACGAATAGGCATGGCACATTCAATGTTCGTTGTTTGGCAGTTTCTACCAAGGCTTGCATTCGCATAAATGTGATCTATTCCACCACGAACAAACATATCTTGCCCGCTTTGTGTTTGCGCATTGATAAAAACAACGGTTCTTTGCCAATCACCACCGTTATTAGGAAGCGAGCCTTGTAGTAATTTAGCATTTTTATGAATAGCCATGGCATCCCATGGCGCCACATTTAGGTTAATAGTGCCGTTACTATTAACTGTAATAACCTGACCACTACAGCTTTTAGCATCACCCGAAAGCTCACCTTTTAATACGTTACAGTACTGCCCAGCAGCCATATCTGTTTGAACTGTTGCATTTAAAGTTGAGTCTTCTTTATTAATTGCCATATGGCCTGAGCTACCTCGCCCAAATGCAATCTGGTTATTGGTGTTATCCCACCAGTTTGTTACAACCCAGTTATCGGCAGTGTTATTTCTAAAATCAACACCACCAGCAATGTACGACCAACGATGCTCACACTTCCATTTGCTTGCAAAACATTCCAAGTTACCATTGTTGTGCACTGGCACACTTGGCCCACCTGCATCGGTATCACCATGAAAGTCATAACTCGACATGACTTTTGGGTACCCATACGGATACGCCAACATAAAGACGTTAGCTAGGTCGTATAAACGGCCATCTTCAAAAGTAATTACATTACCCGCACCACCATGCCCACGTTGGTTATCATGGTTATCAACAAATACCACAGCTGATGAACTTGGCATAAAACCCCAACCTTCACCAAAATTACTTAGCCACGCAAGCGAGCCATTTCTAAACGTATTACCAAGTTGGGTACTATATTTAAACTCAGTAACTAAACCTGTACTTAAATACTCTGAAGCATCTACCGCTTCAGTACCTTGATCTATCACCTCATGAAACACCACTGGCGAACCATTTATTTTTGCCATTAGACTTTGAATATCGCTTGCAGCAACATGCTTAGCAGCATCAAACCTAAAGCCTTTAACACCTAAAGCTTGCAGGTCATTAATATAGGCCGCTAACGTATTTTGCACATAAGTTGAAGCGGTATTTAAATCGGCAAGCCCTACCAGCTCGCAATGTTGCACACGATAGCGGTTATTACCGTAATCTTCAGGGTTAATTGAGCAGCTTTGGTGAAAATCTTGTGGGCTATAAATAGGATATTGTTTATTACCAAAGTTATTACCGGCGGTACCAGTACCATTGCCTGCAGCCATATGGTTTATTAGCGTATCAACATATATATCTACGCCTGCCGAATTACATCGATTAACCATATCTATAAACTGCGTCCGGTTCCCGCCACGGCTTTGCAGTTGGTAGCTCACAGGTTGGTAGCGAGTCCACCATTGATTACCTGTAATATGCTCGTTAGGCGGAGATACCTGTACAGCAGCATATCCTTTGGGCCCTAAAAACTGTTCACATTCTTGGGCTATATCTTGCCAATTCCATTCAAATAGATGCACAAATGTTGTAGGTGCAGCCATAGCTAAGCTTGGTAAAGTTAAGCCAAGGCTTAATCCTGCAGTGGTGATTATATTATTCAGCTTCATAGTGTGTGTTCCAAGTGTTGAGCGAGTTAAACAACATACTCGACGTTATTTACAAGTGGTTAACACTAGTCTGGTGATTGATTAAATAAAAACTGAATACGTATGCATAATGGGTAAATTATCTTTCTTTTTAAATAACTAAGCTCAATTTATAGCTTACATCTTTAAATAAAATGCTTTGCAAAGCCCAACATAATCAGCTGTGTAGGTGTTGTTTTCATCTTTTATGCAAAGCACTGTTTGTTGTAATTCTGTTTTGATTGAGCTAAAGCGCATTAAGCTACGACTGAACACTTTACTCGGTGTAGTTTTTACTTTGCAATGCGCGTTTAAATACAGCCCTTGTTGCTGCGCCAAGGTTATAAATAACTGTGCCTCTTTGCTGGGTAAAATTAAATTAAAGTGTGCCTGTTTATGCGTTAAGCGTTTAAACGCAGCAATCAGTTCTGCAAAGCTTAAACCATCGGTATGGCGAGCGGCATTGCGTGCTGCATTATCACTTTTTAAACTGTGATTAAAATAAGGCGGATTAGATATAACGCAATCAAATTTAGTCTCAGCCGCAAAATGCTGAATGCCTTGATGATAAATACTAATGTCTGGCCAAGGGCTTTGCTGGCAATTTTGTAAAGCTTGCTGGTAGGCGGCTTCATCAACCTCAACCGCACTCACCTTTAAATCTGGCGCTCGCTGTTTACACATTAACGCCAACAACCCCGTGCCTGTGCCAATATCTAATAACGAACTTGCACCGCTTAAATCAGCCCATGCCCCGAGTAAAATACCATCGGTAGATACCTTCATGGCGCACTGGTCGTGCTCAACCTTAAATTGTTTAAATGCAAAACCAGACATTTTTTCACCTTTTCATTCACCAAGTAGATTTAAGTGCGTATAATTAACGGCAATTGTCCCCTATTTTTGACACTCTATGCAATTTTCTGAATTTGATCTTGATAATAAGCTACTCAATGCTATTAATAAAATGGGTTTTGAAACCCCTACTAGCATTCAACAACAAGCCATTCCTGAGGCGTTGCAAGGGCGTGATATTTTAGCGTCTGCACCGACAGGTACGGGTAAAACGGCGGCATTCTTAATTCCAGCAATTCAATATTTAATGGATTTCCCGCGTCGTGATCCGGGCTTTGCACGGGTATTAATTATGACCCCAACTCGCGAGCTTGCTTATCAAATTCATGAACAATGTGAGTTACTTGCAAAACAAACCCACTTAAAAATTGGGGTGGTTACCGGCGGTATTAATTACGGTACACATAAAGAAATTTTTGAAAATAATAACGACATTTTAATCGCCACACCTGGGCGTTTAATGGAGTATTTGGAAACTGAAAACTTCCACGCAGAAAACGTAGAAATGCTCATTCTTGATGAAGCCGACCGCATGCTCGACATGGGCTTTCGTAAAGAAATGCTGCGTATTTGTGATGAAGCTAAAAATCGTCGTCAGTGCTTTTTATTCTCAGCTACTCTTGAAGGTGACAGCGTAGAATTATTTGCAGAGCGTATTTTAAACGACCCGGCTCTGCTTGAAGCCGAATCATCACGCAAAGAAAAAGCTAAAATACACCAATGGGTTCATTTGGCTGACGATTACCATCACAAGCTTGAGCTATTAGTTAACACCTTAAACGGCCCTGATGTTAGTAAAGCGATTGTGTTTGTAAAAACTCGTGAGCGCCTTGAAACCCTTATTGGTGAACTAACCAATAACGGCGTTAAAGCTGCGTGGCTACGTGGTGAAATGCCACAAGATAAACGCATGAAAGCGATGGAAAATTTCCACAGTGGCAAAACCCGCATTTTAGTCGCGACCGATGTAGCCGCGCGTGGTATTGATGTAGCTGATATAAGCCACGTAATTAACTTTGATATGCCTCGCACTGCAGATGTTTACGTACACCGTATTGGCCGTACAGGTCGCGCGGGTAAAAAAGGCATAGCAATTTCACTAATTGAAGCACACGATATTGGCATCCTTTACAAAGTAGAACGTTACATAGAGCAGAAGCTAAAACGCCGTGTATTTAAAGGATTAGAGCCAAAACATAAAGAAGCTAAGCCACCAGTTAAAAAGCGTAAAGATCCAGTAAAAATGAAAGCGAAGAAAAAAGCCAAAGCTAAGAAGAAAAAATAGCTCTAGCTTGAATATATTTGATTGAGCCGACGTTTGTCGGCTTTTTTGTGGCTTAAAAACAGTGAGTAAGCAATTCAGAGTAATATGTAAAAACTACTTAGCTGAATAACCACTTAATAAAATACCCAATTATTTCAAACAGTTAAATTTGGAATGAAACTTGTAACCCTAGTCAATATATGAGTATTAAAACGCCAAATAACGGCGATAATTTTTCAAAACACACTAAGGATATAGTTATGAGTCGCATTAAATTTACTATCGGTTTTATTTCGTTTTGTTGTTTATTTTTATTAGTCTCTGCTTTTAAAGTTAGTGCAGCAACGCATTTAGCGATAGTGAGTAGTGTGGCCACACAAGCTACTTTACAGCAATCTATTACTCATGAATTACGTACTAACCCAAACCTAGAATTAAAAAATTTAAACGTACAGGTTGAAAATGGCGACGTTGAACTCAAAGGCAAAGCTAATAGCGGTTTTGAACGTGCTCTTGCTCAAAAGTTTTTAGAAAATATGGATGGGGTTAAAGTCATTCGTAACAAAATTAGTGTTATTTAATACACCTCCTTCTTAACTTATTCTTCAGCGCTGCTTGTTGCTCCAACACAAGCGGCGCTTTTTATGGCCTGCAAGATATAATTTAATGCAGAACATACTCCCGAGCCAGTATAAATAGCTTGATTAAAAGCCTTTTAGTTTACGCGCCAATCGCGACGCTCATTGCAGCTACTTATACCATTGAATCCTTTACTCAAAGACACTTCTATATAGGGCTTGCATCAAGCTTGAGAACATATTCGATTAATTAAATAATCTATTTTGAAATGAGAAACCTTATCGATATAGTTTTCTAATTGAGACTCTTTTAAATTAGTCAACGCAAGGCTTTAGTTACTTCCGAACATCAATTAATTATAATAAAAAGCGCGTTTTTACTTTGTAAAAACGCGCTGATAGTCAGTAAGTTTTTCCTACCGCTTTACCCTTGTAAATTTAAAATTAATTGCTTTCCTGGCTTGTATCAGTGTTGCTATCAGCCTCTTTACTAGTTGACTGCTGACTTATTTTATCGCTTATCATGGCATCGAGTTTTTCACCGCCTTTAATACCGAAATCCAACGTACGAATAGGAAACGGAATACTTATATCAGCAGCATCGAGTGCTTGCTTTACTGCCACAACACCTTTGTGACGCACCGTCATAAAATCGGGCTCACCAGGGTATTTAATCCAAAACCATACCAATAAGTTTATACTGCTATCACCAAAGCCTTCTGCGTACACCGCGGTCTCATCTTTGCGGATCACAAAGTCGAATTGATTAATTTTTTCGACAATAACTTCACTGGCTTTTTCTATATCGTCAGCGTAAGAAATACCTACTGGTACTTCTATTCTTCTGACCCCTAAAGTGCTGTAATTACGCAGTACATTTCTAAATAGTATTTTATTAGGAACCAGTATCAACTGCCCGTAAAAGCTCTCTATTAGTGTGTTACGTAAATTTATTGAATGCACTGAACCAAATACGTTATCGGTCTCGATAACATCACCCGCTTTGAACGGTTTACGAATACCCATAGCAATACCCGCAATTAGGTTTTCGGTCATATCTTGAAAAGCAAAACCAATGGCGAGACCAACAATACCTGCACCCGCAAGTAGTGACGTAACGGTACTTTTTAAACCCATAAAATCAAGGGCAATAAAGACTCCTACACTCAAAACAATGACTTTAAAAATGGAGGCCATTAAGTCGGCAATTTGAGTAGAATCGAGGGAACGACGCAATACTTTTTTCATTCCTTTGCCTGCAAGGCGGGCAATAAATGAAAATATAATCGCAATAATCACCGCGACTATAAAGTTAGGGATATGACTTATAACAACATCAAACCAACCGCCGAGCTTCTCTTCTATGAGTTTTTCGGCTTCTGTAATTGAGGGAATTGAGAGCATGTGTTTTTATACCTTAGTTTGGGTTAATAACCTAAGGTCTGCAAAAATAGCGCCAAAATAAAAAGCCATGCAATGCATGGCTTTTTAAACATTTTAAAAAAGTGTGTTAGCTTTGCTCTTCGCGCAAAAATACCGGTTCAAGTTCTTTAGTGGTTGCTTCTGAGCTAAAGTAATAACCGGCCACGGTAAACTCTTTAAGCTGACTTAATTGCGTGACTTGGTTTTCGATAAGGTAACGCGCCATCATGCCGCGCGCTTTTTTAGCGTAAAAGCTAATCACTTTATATTGGCCGTTTTTACAGTCTTTAAAATGTGGGGTAATAATTTGTGCGTTAAGCGTTTTTTTATCTACCGCTTTAAAGTATTCGTTAGACGCTAAATTAACTAAGTATTGTGCATCTTGTGCCGCTAAAACGTCGTTAAGTTTATTAGCAATAATACTGCCCCAAAACTCATATAGGTTTTTACCACGGCTGTTTTCAAGCTTTGTACCCATTTCTAGGCGGTAGGCTTGCATTAAATCAAGTGGTTTTAATAATCCGTATAAACCCGAGAGTATACGTAAATGCTCTTGAGCATAATCAAGTTGCTTAGCCGTTAGGGTGTCGGCATCTAAACCGCCATATACATCGCCATTAAAGGCAAGCACCGCTTGTTTAGCATTACTCGTAGTAAACGGTTGCGCCCACTCACTAAAACGTGCTGCATTAAGGCCCGCGAGCTTATCGCTAATTTTCATTAAACTACCAATCTGCGCAGGAGTTAGTTCACGGCATACTTTCATGAGCGCTTCGCTGTGCTCAAGTAATTCAGGTTGAGTGAACTTATCTGTTGCGGGTGGCGTGTCGTAATCAAGATTCTTTGCTGGTGAAATAACAGTGATCATAGTTAGCTATTGACTTGTAAATTATTTAATGTCAATTTCAACATTAAATGAGACGAAAAGCACGTTTTGTTTAAAATTATCCTACCTAAAACTCAACCGTTACCGTTTTTTCATTGATAAGGACATAAGACCTATCAAGCATTGTCACACTGTTGCAGTATAGCTATATTAAGGTAGTTTAGATTTTCTTTTAACTTGCTTGGAATGAGGAAAAGCAAATGACTAGCGCTCTACAAAGGCTTAAACAACATTCTTCTATCGTGGCCGACACGGGCGATATAGAAGCCATAAAAAAACATCAACCTGAAGATGCGACTACCAATCCATCGCTGCTTTTAAAAGCGAGCGAGATTGAAGCTTACAAACCTTATCTAGATAAAGCATGGCAATACGCTAAAGAAACCGAGCAACAGCCTGCAAAACAACTAGAGCTGGCTTGTGATTATTTTGCAGTATTACTTGGTAAAGAAATTAGCGAAATTGTACCGGGTTATATTTCTACTGAAGTTGATGCACGTTTATCATTTGATACTCAAGCAACAATTAATAAAGCACACACGCTATTGAGCCTTTACGAAAAAGAAGGCGTAAGCAAAGACAAGATTTTAATTAAAGTAGCCTCTACTTGGGAAGGCATTAAAGCCGCAGAACAGTTAGAAAAAGAAGGCACTAAATGTAACTTAACGCTTTTATTTAGTGATGCTCAAGCTCGTGCCTGTGCTGATGCAAACGTATTTTTAATTTCGCCATTTGTTGGCAGAATTTTAGATTGGCACGTAGCAAACGGTATGGAAAAACCAACCGAGCCGCTACAAGATCCTGGCGTACAATCGGTGCGTAGTATTTTTGAGTTTTACAAACGTCACGATTACAAAACGGTTGTTATGGGCGCAAGCTTTCGTAACACCGGTGAAATTATTGCCCTTACAGGCTGCGATAAGCTAACAATTAGTCCTAATCTTTTAGAAGAGCTAGGTAATTTAGAAGACGCACAAGAGTACTTACTAGAGAGCGATATTGCTAAAGAGCCAAAACCAGAGCCACTTAGTGAAGCACAGTTCCGTTGGTTACATAACCAAGATGCTATGGCCACTGAGAAACTAGCTGAAGGTATTCGCTCATTTGCAGATGCGCAAGAGCAATTAGAAGCACGCTTTAAAGCGATGTAACTAACAGCTGTTTAACGAATTTAAAAACGTCGCTTTTTAGCGACGTTTTTTTGTGCCTGCGATTTATTTTAAATACTCGACTTGTTCCTATTTACGTTCTTTTTGTATTGATCTTCATCAAAACACCACCCATTAGTAACAGTTTCGTCACATTTATATTCTATTTTATTAATAGCTGTGGTATAGATAATGCCGAGGTTCAAAAAGTGGTCAATAGGAGATAATCAATGGATAGCCTAAACGAAATAATAGAAATATTAGAAGGTTCTGATACATCGAAAAAAACCTCTCAAAAAAATAAAAAAAGAAAATGGCGCGAAATAGAAGCAATAAAAGATAAGCAACGTTTGCGCAAAGAACTACAGGAGCTCGACTATTTTGCTGATAGTATTGCTATTGATGAGTTAGAGTTTTAATCAACAACAGCAACTAAAAAGGCTTTCATTTATGAAAGCCTTTTTTAATACCAATTACCCTATACTTGCCAATTAATGGGCTGTGCTCCTTGCGCTATTAACAGCTCATTGGTTTTTGAAAAGTGCTGACAGCCAAAAAAGCCGCGATGCGCTGAAAGCGGTGAAGGGTGCGGTCCAGACAATATATGATGGCGCTGGCGATCAATGCTTTTACCTTTTTTTTGTGCATGTGCGCCCCACAAAATAAACACCACTCCTTGGCAATGCTCATTTATATGAGTAATTACGTTATCAGTAAATTGCTCCCAACCTAAATGTTTATGGGAATGGGCTTGCCCTTGCTCTACTGTTAATACGGTATTAAGCAAAAACACACCTTGATCTGCCCAGTTTTGTAAATAGCCATGCTCTGGCGTAATAAAACCATTAATGTCCGTCACTAACTCTTTATAAATATTTTTAAGTGAAGGCGGGAGCTTTTTAACTTCAGGCAATACTGAAAAGCACAAACCATGCGCTTGCCCTTCTCCATGGTAAGGGTCTTGACCTAATATAACCACTTTAATGTCACTAAGTGGGGTTGCATCAAACGCGTTAAACACCTGCGGTTCTGGCGGGTATACAGCAATGCCTTCAGCTCGTTTATTCGTAACATATTCAAGGGTTTGCTGCATATATGCTTGGCTAAGTTCATGGTTTAAAAAAGATGACCAGTTGCTCATAATTGACTCTTAATAAGTTTTCTAGATACCTCAACTTTGTCACACATTTGTGCTAATCCATCAAGCATTCTAGGGGAAAAACGATGTAATAAATCCGCGTTAACGCTAATAAATTGCTCATATTTAACCGCCGGAATTTCAGGCCATTGCTGCCAATTAACTGTAGGTATTACCCGTTTTGATTTTTCATCAGGAATAATAATAACTTGTGGCTTAGTCACTATCACGTTTTCAATACTGATTTGTGGGTAATCTGTGTCGCTGTCGGCAAATACATTAGTTACTTGGCAGGTTTCGATTAACTGATTTATCCAGGTATTTTTTGATACCGTCATCATAGGCTCAGGCCACAGCTGATAAAACCCAGTAAGCGTGGTTTTATTTTGCTGCGCGGCTTTAATTGCGTTGAGCTTAGCTGTAAATGCCTCTGCTACCTTTTTACTTTGCTCAATACGACCCGTTAATTGACCTAGTTTTAGTATTTCTTTAGCAACGCCTTCAATAGAGCGTGGATTACTTAAATGCAATTCAATCCCTAGTCGCTTAATTTGTGCTAAATCTTCTGCCTGATTACCGCTTTTCCACGCAATGACCATGTCAGGCTTGAGCATGAGTAACTTTTCGATAGAAATGCCATTATAGCCGCCGATACGCTCAATTTTAGTCGCCTCTTGTGGGTAATCTGCGTAATCCAGCGTGCCCACTATTAAATCACCCGCCCCAATAGCATATAAATTTTCGACTATGTGTGGTGCCAAAGCCACAATACGAAGCGGCTTGTCGGCTAAGGCTTGAGGTACATAAACAGCAAACAATAACAGCCCAAGAATTATGCGTTTTAACATTAGTAATCAAAGCCTTTTAGTGCTTTTACGCCCGACTCAAACGCATGCTTTACATTACGCACTTCACTTACCGTATCGGCCAGCTCAATTAAGGTACGGTGCGCAGCACGGCCAGTAATAATTACCGATTGCATTGCAGGTCGGTTGTTAATTGCAGCAACCACTTCCTCAAGGTCGATATAGCCATAGGTCACCATATAGGTGAGCTCATCGAGTAATACCACATCGATACTGCTGTCGCTTAGCATCCGCTTTGACTCTTGCCATGTTGCTTGTGCTGCCGCAGTATCGGCCTCTTTATTTTGCGTATCCCAAGTAAAACCTGTGTTCATAACAGCAAATTCAACTCCAGCACCTTGTAGTAAATTACGCTCACCACATTCCCATGTACCTTTAATGAACTGACATACCGCGGCCTTTTTACCATGGCCAACACAGCGTGCAACCACACCAAAACCAGAGGTTGATTTACCTTTGCCATTACCAGTAATAACCTGAAAAATGCCTTTTTCTTGCTGTGCCGCTGCTACTCGAGCATCAACTTGTTCTTTTACTTTTTGCTGGCGCTGTTGGTGCTTGTCGTTTGTTGATTCAGTCATTGTTATGTCCTTGGTAAATTTTAATAATTTGTTCAATGTTTAAATGTGTTTGGCACATTTCAGCGAGGCGTTCTAGCTGGCGCTCGCGATGCTCATTGATGCTGATACCACTAATTTCACTGTCTGGTTTTAGCCACTTTAATAGCAGCTCTGTAGCGGCTGCGTTGTCAAATAAGCCATGTAAATAAGTACCAGCAATAGCATTATCATCACTAATAAAACCATCAGTTTCAAAGCCATTGGGGTGTTTATTAAAGTGAATAAGTGGTTTATTGAGCGCTTGACCTTTACTGATCCCAGCATGTATTTCGTAACCCTGACAAGCAACCTGCTGCTGGTTTAAACTAATAGTGGCGTTTACTTGGCTTAGCACTTTTTGTTCACCTAATGTGGTATCAAAATCACTAAGCGCTAACCCAGCTATTTGCCCTAATGATGATTCCACCGCATTAGGGTCACAAATCGTATTACCTAGCATTTGCATACCGCCGCAAATACCCAATACTTTGCCACCATAGCGTAAATGGCGTTTAATTTGCTTATCCCAGCCTTCATTTTTTAAAAATACCAAATCGCTGAGTACATTTTTACTGCCAGGCACAATAATTAAATCAACATCAGGAATTGTTTGAGTATGGCGCACATAGGTTATATTTATATTTGGGTGTAATCGCAGTGCATCAAAATCGGTATGGTTACTAATATGAGGCACTAGCAGCACCGCAATATTAATGCTGGCCTCGGTAACATTATTATCTATGGCAACAGCATCTTCGGCATCAAGTGCTAAATCGTGTAGGTAGGGTAACACCCCTAACACAGGTTTACCTGTGTACTCTTCAAGCCAATCTAACCCGCCTTGTAATAGGCTAATGTCACCACGAAAACGATTAATCACAAAGCCTTTTACCCGTGCTTGCTCAGACTCTCTTAATAGCGCCAAAGTCCCTACTAGGTGAGCAAACACACCCCCTTTATCAATATCGGCAATAATAATAACCGGGCAATCGACCTTTTCGGCGTAGCCCATATTGGCAATATCGTTTGCGCGTAAGTTAATTTCAGCTGGGCTACCAGCCCCTTCAACCAACAACAAGTCAAAGCGTTTAGCTAAACGATTATGCGAGGTTAATACCGCATCCATAGCCACTTTTTTATAGTCATGGTAAGAGTCGGCTTCCATATTGCTAATAGCCCTACCATGAATAATAACTTGCGCGCCAGTATCACTATTGGGTTTGAGTAATATCGGGTTAAAGTCTATTTCAGGTGCTACTTTTGCCGCAACGGCTTGTAATGCTTGTGCTCTACCAATTTCACCGCCATCATGCGTTACGGCACTATTAAGCGCCATATTTTGCGGTTTAAACGGCGCAACATTAACACCTTGATTAGCAAACACTCTGCAAAGTGCTGCAACCAGGGTACTTTTACCCGCATCTGAGGTAGTGCCTTGTACCATTAGTGTTTTCATTATTGAACCACCAGCTGACGCTTACGAAAATACAATATACTTAAAAAGAATAGACTGCCGATAGCCGCCGTGATCACCCCAATTGGCAGCTCTTGGTTGCTTAATAGTGAACGAGCAAGCACATCGACCCACACCATAAATATTCCCCCAACTAATCCGGTCATTAATAATCCAACGCGGCTACCTTGAGAGATAAAAAAGCGCACTATGTGTGGCACCATCAAGCCAACAAAACCAATACCACCACAGTTGGCAACTAACACGGCCGTGATCAACGAGCTTAAAATAAGCATTAAAATTCTAAAACGATGTACTCTTACGCCAAGCGTTGTCGCACTTTCATCGCCTAACAACATGGCATTAAGCTGGCGCCTAAAACCCAACATGATTATTGTACAGACTATAATGACTAAGACAGGTAACAGCAGCGACTGCCACTGTGCTTTAGCAAAACTACCTAAAGTCCAAAATAAAATAGCCGCGACTGCTTGTGGATCGCTCCAATAAAGTAACAAACTAGTAAAAGCACTAAATAAAAATGATAAGGCTACCCCCGCCAATAACATCGATTCAACTTGGGCATTGCGCTGGCTGCCAGCAATTAAAATTAATAATCCCATCGCCACTAAACTACCGGTTAATGCCGCCCCAGATAGCGCAATACCCGCCCCTGCTCCCACAAAAGACATTAGTATAACCACACCTAATGAAGCGCCGGACGAAATACCAAATAAATAAGGATCTGCTAAGGGGTTACGGGTGACTGTTTGTAGTATTAAACCTGCAATCGCTAAGCCACTCCCGGCTAAAAAAGCCAGCAAAGTACGTGGCATTCTTAATTCAATAATAATACGACTGGTAAATGAAGCCTCGTTTGAAAAGGTTAAGCTTTGATATACATCTGCGAGCGACGTGGGTGCCGCACCAAAACTCAGTGCAATAAATAAACTTAATAGTGCGCATAGTAGCGCAGCGATTAATGCAACGGTATGGTTAGAAAAAACCGTCATATTATTGGTATCCATAATAATAAGTAATATGAGGAATAGCCTCACCCGAAGCAGCTACTTGAGGGTGAGTGCTCACTTGTGCACAAACGCCAAACACCTCATCCAGCATCTGCTCAGTGACCACTTTATTTGGCTTACCTGCATCAACAACTTTTCCATTTTTAATAACCACTAACTCATCACACATAGCAGCAGCTAAATTTAAGTCATGAAATGACGCAAATACCGTGATCCCTAGAGATTTAGCCAGCTCCATCAGTTGAATTTGATATTTCACATCAAGGTGACTAGTTGGTTCATCCATAATAAGAAGTTGCGGTTGCTGCACAATAGCGCGGGCAATAAAGGCTCGTTGCTTTTCACCGCCAGATAGCGAATCAAATAATTGAGTACTATGAGATTCAAGCCCCACATGGCTAATAGCCTGAGCTATTTTTTGTTTATCTGCTTGGGTGGTCGAACTGAATAACGTTTTATGTGGCGTAAGCCCTAGAGCCACAACATCGAATAACGAGAGGTTAAATTGCGACGGTGCTTCTTGGAGTACAACGGCAACTTGCTTTGCGTAGTCTTCGCTTTTTAGTTGCCAAATATCGGTGTTATTAAATTTAACCTCTCCCGCTGACGGCTGATTAAATCGATACAAGCACCGCAGTAAACTCGATTTTCCCGCACCATTAGGACCAATTAAGCCAACAAACTTGCCACGCTCAATACTCACATTAATATGCTCAAGGATTAAGGTGTTACCCACTCGCCAAGAGACATTATTAACGGTTAGAAGTGCAGTTTTTTTAGCGGTTTGAGTGTGCAAAAAATTATCCTAGGCAGAGAAAACCCACACTCAGTACCACAAGTACCAAAAAGAAAATGAGTTAACCCGCTCGTTATATGAAGTTTTAAGGCACTTGTATCTGACTTACAGTAAAACTGTTCACAGTTACGGGTATAGTTGAGGAGTTTCACCTCATTCCAAATGCTTGGCTATTATGCGCAGATAAGTAAATAATTTAAAGCAAAAAAAACCGCACTCAGCTGAGTGCGGTTAAAAGGGAGTGTTTTAACTAAGTATTAGTTAAAACTTATATTCCATACCTAAACCTAGGTAATCTTGGTCAACGTTGTTGTCCATATCAAAACTTGAGTAAAAGCCAAATACCTTAAGGTTTTTGTTTAGCTTGTGATCAACACCTACCGATACTGCGCTTTTATCATCGCTGTCATCAAAATCCATTGTTTGATATTGCACTTTAAAAGTGTTGCTACCCATTAGGTAAGCTGCATTCAATAAGTAACCGTCAGCCTCAGCGCTACCGTCTACTTTTTCTTGTGTTTGGTACATTGCGCCAAGTCTAAAGTCTTCAATTTTACCTTGAACTGTTGCACGTACTACGTCGTAACCATTTACTTCACTATCAGCAGCAACAGCAGCATATACAGCGCTCTTTTTAAGACCTGCATCGCCGTAAGTTAATGCCACTGAGTAACCATTTTTGGCATCTTTATCGTCTTCTGCAATAAATGAAGCTAACACTTTAAAGCCTTCATATGAGTTTGAAGCGTAAGATACTGAGTTACCTAAACGGTTTTCACCTTTAAACGTGTTTTTAATATCACCTTCAAGGTCATTAAATAAATCAAGTTTACCTTGCGCCTGCTTTAGCGCGGTATCGTTACGGCCTATTACTACCTGACCAAATGAACCTTTAAAACCTACATATTGATTACGCGCTGAAATATTATCTTTATCGCCTTTTGAGTCAGCGTCCGACACATCAACCTGAAACTCAAACTTATAAACAGCTTCTAAACCGTCTGAAATTTTTTCAGACCCCTTAAGTCCGAAACGAGATGCATTACTTTTAATTTCAGTAAACGACCCTTCTCCATCATCAGATGATTGAACGGTTACATTCGCTTTACCGTAAATGTCTACTTCTGCAAGCGCATTAAAAGATAAACCACTAAGTAAGGCTAGGCATAGGCTCGATTTTGCAAATTTCATGTTATTTCCTCGATAAACACAATAGACTAATTTTTAAAACAGCAGCAGTGTGTCACCGCTAAATGACAAAAATATTACAAAGGACATATTTTTGTCTTTTTAAGTTAATAAAACTGCATTAAATCTGAAATCAAAATAACATCTAAAATTTACCGTCTAACGACTACTTACTTTGTTTCAGTAAACTCGGTGTCATTTGCGACAGCAAATTAACCAGAGTTTCTATTAACTCTTTCTGTTCGTTATCTCTATGATAGGCAACAAATACATCTCTTGACGTATTTTCTACCCCTTTTACATGAAAAAGTTCGCCTTTTTCTAAATGGTCTTTAACTAATACCTGTGGAATAAACGCACTGCCGCCACATTGCAGTATTAAATCAAGGGCTATACGTCCGGTACTGGTTCTAAAATAAGGCGGCGTTTTACCGGTAAACTGACGCGCATGCCAAAGAGAAAACGTAGTTCCCCAATCAACATAAACATATTGATTATCAAAAAAGTTATCGCCTGTTGCGGTATCGTAGCCACTAACCGGAATAATAGGTAGTTCACAAATTCGTTCAACAACGAGTTCGTCTACTTTTGGTGGATCAAATAAAATGGCTAGATCAAGGGTGCGCTCTAATAGTAATCGAGTACTCTCTTGTTGTGCTTTTACCTCTGCCACCAAAGATACACCGGGCATAGCCGATACTATATTTGTAATACCAAACTGTAAAAACGCATCCCAAATATTAGGAGTCCCAGCCAAGCTGATTTGCTTATGCATATTATCTGCAAGTGCAACATCCACTTTGGCCCTTTGCATTCCAGTAATAATCATTTGTGCATGCGGCAACAAGCGCTCACCCGGAGCCGTTAGTTGAATATTATTGCGCTGGCGAATAAATAAATTTACGCCTAAGCCCTGCTCTAATTGACGAATTCGAAAACTCACTGCAGACTGCGTTATGTATAGGTTTTCTGCCGCTTTACCAAAATGGCGAGTACGCACCACTTCAACAAATGTTTTTAATAAATCTATGTCCAATTTTTTATCCTCACGATAAAAATTTTTTGTTTAAAAAAATAGCGATTATGACCCATACTCCAGCTAATAATTGGTATGAGGGTACAGCTATGAGCAATGATATTTCACTACTTCGTCAAGCATTTGTTAGTCAACGTCAGTTTTATGATGATCAAAACTTTCCACGCGGATTTAGCCGCAGCGGACACTTTACCTTGTTAGAGGCAAGTATTTTAGAACAGCACGGTGTTGTTTTAAAAAGTTTGTATAACAAAACAGTTGAGCCGCAAAACGAATATCAACAACAATTTGTAAATGCAATAAGTGGCATCATAGAGCCAAGTAACCCCATTGAGCGAGCATGGGTTAAATACTTAAAGCTAACAACCTGCAAAACAAAATTTCATACATTATTTGGTCGCTCAAAAATTTCAGGGCCAACACCAATCAGCCAAGATTATTATTCTGAGGCTGACAATCTATAAGTCATTACAATAGTTGCTTTTTGGCGTTTTAGCAGTTACAACTTGTATAAGCAAACACTTTTGCAAAATTTAAACAAGGCTGTTACGTGACGCACAGAATACTTATTATTGAAGACACCCCTACTATTGCGCGAGTGCAAAAGCATATCGCGCAAAAAGCGGGCTACGAGGTTGATATTGCTCAGTCGCTGGCTGAGACTAAAGAGCTGATAAGTAAACATGCTTATTTTTGCGCAGTGGTAGACTTTATATTACCTGATGCCCCACAAGGGGAAGCGGTTCCCTGCACCGTTGCAGCAGATATTCCTACCATAGTTATGACAGGCAATATCGATAATCAAACTCGCGATACCGTCGAAAAATACCCTATTATTGATTACATTATCAAAGGCAATAAACAAGCTTACGAATATTTAGAAAAGCAGCTTTATCGCCTACCTCGAAATAAGCAGGTAAAAGTACTGGTTGTTGATGATTCAGCTTCAACACGCCAATATATTTGTAATTTATTAACACGTCATAAATATCAAATCTTTCAAGCAGCCGATGGCCTAGAGGCGCTTAAAGAGCTTGAAAACACCCCTGACATCTCTGTGATCATTACCGATAAAGAAATGCCTAACATGGGCGGTATTGAGCTATGTAATGAAATTAGGCGCATTTATAGTAATGACGAAAAAGCTGTTATTGGTATCTCAGGCGCTACATCGTCTAATTTGTCTGCTTTATTTCTAAAAAATGGAGCAAACGATTATCTATATAAACCTTTTAACAGTGAAGAATTTTACTGCCGGTTGAGCCAAAACGTCGATATGCTAGAGCATATCGAAACTATAAAACGCCAAGCCAATACCGACTATTTAACTAAACTCCCTAATCGCCGTTACTTTTTTGAAGAGGCTAATAAGTCATTAAAGCAGTTTAAAAAAGCAAAAATGCCGGCACAGCTCGCCATGCTTGATATTGACCATTTTAAAGCGATTAACGATACCTATGGTCATGATGCCGGAGATGAAGTGCTTAAAGGGCTTGCGATATGCTTTAATAAATATTTTGAGAACCAATTGGTTGCCCGTTTAGGCGGAGAAGAATTTGCGGTATTTTTTACTGAGCTAACCGAACAGGAGGCGCTAAAACGACTAGAGAGCTTCAGGCTTTTTATTGAGCTTAACAGTCATGAATTCAGTCAAGCAAACATCAAGTTTACGCTGTCGATAGGCTTCAGCAACAGTAAAACCTATCAGATTGATGAGCTATTAAAACAAGCCGACTTAAAGCTCTACAAAGCCAAAGAGTCGGGTCGTAATAAAGTGGTTTAGTTTTTAAACCACACCAGAGGCTACAATGGCCGCTTTTCTGCGTTTTCGCGATTGATGGTATGAGTCCCAACTAAAAATAGCCAATGCGCTCCAAATACACGCAAAGGTAATTACGCGCTCAGCATCAAACACCTCACCATAAAATACCACCGCTAAAATAAACATTAGGCTAGGCCCTATATACTGAAAAAACCCTAACGTTGTATATTGCAAACGCTTAGCCGCGCCGGTAAAACACAGCAGTGGCAGCGTAGTTACTATGCCCGCGCTCACCAATAATGCATTAGTTAGCCAATCATTCACTGGTAAATTTGACGTTTCAGTCGGTACCATTAGCCACCAATAGGTAAGCGCCACGGGTAACAATATTAATGCCTCAATTAAAATCCCAGGCAGAGCATCAACTTGTAGCTTTTTACGTAATAAGCCATATAGTGCGAAAGATGTCGCTAATGAAAACGCTACCACGGGGAATGAGCCAAAACTAATTAGCTGTAACAACACGCCTGTAAAAGCTAAAGCAACAGCAACACCTTGCAACTTACGTAATCGCTCGTTTAAAAACACCATACCAAGCAACACATTCAATAGAGGATTAATGTAGTAACCTAGGCTGGCATCCAACATGTGATTGTTATTGATGGCCCAAATAAACAATCCCCAGTTAAACCCTAGTAAGGTCGAGGTAACAACTAACATCAAAATAAGTTTAGGTTGGATTAAAATGCGTTTAATTTTATCCCAGTAGCTGAGCACACTCACCACCACAATAAGAAACACCACAGACCAAATAACACGGTGCATTAAAATTTCAAATGCTGACACATGTTGGATCATCTTAAAATAAATGGGTGCGAGGCCCCACATAAAAAAAGCGAGGCAGGCAAAAATAGCGCCCTTTCGCTGCTCGGTATCAATCGACATAGTAACCACTTGGTGATTTAAAAGGCCGTCAGTTTAACCCCCTCTCACTTTTTAGCCAACTAAATACGTGCCCGTTCCAAAAGCAATTTGTACTGACTTCTCGTTGTGCAACTCCATTCGACACACGCATACTTTATTTCCTGAGCGAATCAGCTTAGCACTAGCAATAAATACCTCGCCTTTGCCTGGACGTAAATAGTCGGTGCGTAAATCTATTGTCCCCAGTGTGGCTAATTTTTTATGTACACTGGGTAAATCTGCATCGTCTAGTTTTCCTATAACGCTGGCGGCAGCAAGCATTCCACCCACATTATCAAGTACCGCCGAAATAACCCCACCATGGAGAATTTTTTGCGCAGGGTTGCCTATTAACACATCTTGCCAAGGAAAGGAGATTTTAGCTTGTTCAGTACTAAGCGACTCCACCGCTATTTTTAAAAATTGGTTAAAAGGCATATTATTAACAAATAACGCCCCAACTTGTTCAATCAACATTTCTTTATTCATTATTATTCTCTATGTTTTAAGGTGGTACGATGAGTAAAGCACAACTTAAAGCTGTTGTAACCTCCTCGGTTATCATTACCGATGTTTACACCAAGTAATGAAAGCTAAAGACATCCTGATAAAAAACCACTAAAATAGCGCCGATGAATACACTAACTCCCTCTCCAAGTACGCTGGTGCGTAAACCTGAAACTGTACTCAAACAAGTGTTTGGTTACAGTGAATTTCGCGACGGTCAAAGTGCAGTAATTGATGCTGCGATTAACGGCCAAGACTCGTTAGTATTATTGCCTACCGGTGGTGGTAAATCGGTGTGTTACCAAATACCCGCACTAGTGTTAGAGGGGGTAACCATTGTTATCTCTCCGCTCATTTCTTTAATGCAAGATCAAGTAACTCAGTTACAAGCTCTAGGCGTAAAAGCCGCTTATATAAATAACAGCTTAGCCCGTGAAGAACAGCAGTTAGTCTATCAGCAGTTGCATCAAGGACTAATAAAATTACTTTATGTTGCCCCAGAGAAAGTGCTGCAAAGAGAATTTTTAGAGCGCTTATCGCATTTAAATGTCAGTTTGTTTGCTATTGATGAAGCACACTGTGTTTCTCATTGGGGACATGACTTTAGGCCTCATTATTTTAGGTTAAATGAATTAAAGCAACGCTTTACGCATGTACCTATGATGGCACTCACTGCCACCGCAGATAAAGCCACCCGCTTTGATATTGTTGAGCAACTCAAGCTACAGCAGCCATATATTCACACCGGTAGCTTTGACCGCCCTAATATTCGTTACACCATAGAAGAAAAATTTAAACCTATGGTGCAATTACTACGTTATTTGAAAGAGCAAAAAAATCAAAGCGGTATTATTTATTGCACCAGCCGCAAGCGAGTTGATGACATTGCTGAAAAGCTTGCCGATGCAGGTCTTAATGCGGCGGCTTATCATGCGGGAATGAGCAACGAACAGCGTCAATTTGTGCAAACTGGGTTTGCCCGTGACGATATTCAAATTGTGGTTGCCACCGTTGCCTTTGGTATGGGAATTAACAAGCCTAACGTACGTTTTGTACTGCACTATGACATTCCAAAAAGTATTGAAGCGTATTATCAGGAAACCGGTCGCGCTGGACGTGATGGACTCGCTGCAGAAGCCATTATGTATTTTGACCCCGCCGATATAGGTAGGGTTAGACGCTTTTTTGAAGATATTGACGATGAACAACGCCGTCGTGTAGAAGAGCAACGCTTTAATGCCATGGCCAGTTTTGCCGAAGCGCAGACCTGCAGACGTCAAATATTATTAAACTACTTTAGTGAATACCAACGAGAGCCGTGCGGTAACTGCGATATTTGCTTAAATCCTCCAAAAAGCTTTGATGGCACACTGGTGGCCCAACAAGCACTTTCGTGTGTGTATCGGGCACAGCAACGATTTGGTTTAGGTTACATTGTAGAGTTATTACGCGGCGCAAATACCAGCCGCATTCGTGATAACAACCATCATGAACTCAGCACCTATGGCATAGGTAAAGATAAAAGCAGTGAGTTTTGGCTCAGTATTTTACGCCAACTTATTCACCAAGGGCTACTAAGCCAAGATATAACCCAAGGCGCATCACTACGGCTTACCGAAGCTGCACGCGCTATTTTAAAGAGTGAGTATGCGCTACAACTGGCTGAACCACGCCTACAAGCTAAGCACGTTTATCAGGATAAATTAGCGCAGTTTAATTACGATAAAAAGTTATTTGCTCGCCTACGTGCATTACGTAAAGAATTAGCCGATGCCGATGACGTACCCCCTTATGTAGTATTTAACGATAAAACGCTGGCCGAAATGGCGCAGCTTATGCCTACCAACGACAGTGAATTTTTAAAAGTGTCGGGGGTTGGTTTTACTAAATTAAACAAATATGGCGGTGAGTTTTTAACCGCAATTCGACATTATCTAGCAACGCAATAAGCCCCTTATGACCGAACTTGAATACGATCACACACATCAATGCATTATTGTTAAACCAACAGAGTTGCCGCACGATGAAGACTTTGAGTTGTGGGGAACGTTTTTTTTGCACAGCGATGAAATTAGCATTAGTGAATTTGCAGCTGGGGCTGATCGTCACCAACTGCGTTTTAACTATGCTAACCACACTTTTAATTTAAATTTTGAGCATTACAGTCAAAGTGTGTGGATTAACGGCGAAGGTCAAGATGCCGACAACCTATTGGCAGCGTTAACATTTTATTTAAGCTAAGGCCACGTCTATTTATCGCTAATACCTTATAATTGCTATAAAAAATAAACTAAATTGGCACTTTTACTTACATATTAATAACAATGATGTAAGCTAAGAGTAAGTGTTTTATTTTGCAAAATAGCGCTAAAGAGGGTCAATGCTAAATAGAAAATGGATTGCACGTAGTTGTTTTAGCCTTTCTATTTTGAGTATGTTTATGCTCAGCGTTTGCGCGCAAGAAACGCCACTAGCCCAAAGCTGCCAAAATGACGATTCATTGAAAACTTCTGAAATTAACTTGCGTCGACAAATCGAGTCTCAACCTCCACCGCTTACGACAAATAGTAACGCTAAAATTGCCTCAATTAATCTTAAACAACTTAATGTTTTTAATACCGAGCTAGAAGCTGAGAACAACGCACTGTTTCGCTTTGCTAATCGTGCACATATACAAACTGAGCCTGAGGTTATTAAAAGCATTTTATTGTTTAAAGCGGGTGATACTTTTAATCAAAAAACCTTGGCTGAATCTGAGCGGCTACTGCGTAAACAAAACTATTTATATGACGCACAAATTGTTGCCAACGAAAACTGCGATGGCGATATTGATGTAACCGTGGTGACTCGCGATTTGTGGACTTTGCTACCCGAGCTTAGCTTTAGCCGCAGTGGTGGCGAAAATAAATCAAGTATCGGCTTTCGCGAGTCTAACTTATTTGGTTGGGGCAAACGATTATCGTTTGCTCGCAAAACCGACAGTGATCGTAATGGCTATTTATTTGTTTACGATGATCCAAATATCCTATCAACACGCTACAGAGGTCGTATAGAGTATGCCGATAACAGTGACGGTAAAAGCCACTTAGTTGAGCTTACTTACCCATTTTACGCCATTGATACACCCTATAGTTATGGTGCCCTGAGTTACTCTACCCAGCGAGAAGAGGCACTCTATCTTAGGGGCGATAAATTTAGTGAGTTTGAACAGACCACCGATCTAAATCAGGTATTTTTTGGTCACTCTAAAGCCCTTAGCCATAACTGGACACAGCGCTTGAGCCTAGGTTATATCGATGAGCAACAAACATTTAAAAGCATCGATGAAACCACTGTGCCGCTAGCTGAAAATAGGCAGCTTAGTTATCCTTATGTAAGCGGCCACTGGTTTGAAGATAACTTTATAAAAGTGCGTAACTTTGACAGTATTTACCGTACCGAGGATTTAAATTTAGGTTGGAATATAAAAGCTACGCTGGGTTATTCTGATGAATCAATTAGTAACGACGATAGCCGCGCTATTTACTCGTTTAACTTTAATAAAGCACATTTTAGTGGTGATAATACGCTATGGCGCTTTCACGCAGATATTCAAGGTTATTGGAATAAAGAACAAAAACAGCTTGAAAACTTAATCACCACCAGCCAAATTCAATATTATTTAAATACCAGTATTGATCAGTCTTGGTATGTAAAAGCCAGGCTACAATACGCAAAAAACCTCACCAACGATAAGCAGCTCACTCTCGGGGGCGAAACAGGTTTACGCGGTTACCCTATTGAGTTTCAACATGGCGATCGGAGTTTTTTAGTCAGCTTAGAAAAGCGCTACTATTGGGAGTATGACTTACTACAACTATTTAAAGTGGGAGGCGCAGCCTTTCTAGATGTAGGTCGCGCATGGTATAACAATGACTCGAATACCCTGTATCAAGTTGAAAACACACCTGTACTTAAAAATGTTGGACTCGGTTTACGCCTTGCGCCAAGTCGCGCCAATGCAGGTACCATGATCCACCTTGATATTGCCGCGCCACTAAATAAATATAACGATGTTGACTCGGTACAATGGCTACTGAGCGTTAAAAATTCTTTTTAAATCACTACTGCGCACAAAGCTAACACGTTACACTTTGCGCCTATCATTATTGTGAGAATACGTTTTGGAATTAATCTCTCTTTTAGAGCTTGTGAGCACACAATATAAGTTAATCGTAACTGTAATTGCGCTGTTGAGTTTTCCGTTACTGTTAAAGCTAACTAAAAAATTACTCGAAAAAGCCATTAGAGGTAAAATCGATTTACACAGAAAATACCGAGCAGAGTTACTATTAAAAATAATACTCGCCTTTGTTATGTTGTGTTTAGTATTAGTTTTTTGGGGAATAGAGCTGCGTGGTTTACTGGTATTAGGCTCTTCCTTATTTGCCATGTTAGGCGTTGCGCTGTTTGCGGCTTGGTCATTATTGAGCAACTTAACTGCTTTTTTACTCATGTTTATACAAAATGACTGCCGTGTAGGCTATTGGGTTAGAATCGTGGATGGGGCCAACGCCATTGAAGGACGCATTATTGAAATGGGGCTGATGAATGTATTACTAGAACACGTTGATGGGCATAGGGTGATTTATCCAAATAACTTATTTGTTACCCGCCCAGTGTTAGTTCTCAATACAGAGCCAAAACCAACAAAGGCGCCTAAAATTAAACGTATTATTGGCCCAAAACCACGTAATTAAATAAAAATTAAAAAAGCCGCTTAAGCGGCTTTTTTA
>NZ_PNDJ01000255.1:0-251 GCF_005887255.1 Pseudoalteromonas sp. S1609
CTAAACGAGCGTTTTCCAACATTACTGATACAAAGGATACCAGCTCATGAAAAGCCATATGCATATCACATAAATAGTCCGGAGCATTGATCTCAAGAGTATTATCCTCTAACATCGCGAATGCAAACTTCAAACGCGCTACTGGTGTTCTAAACTCATGTGACAATGAGGAGCTCAGATCCTCTAGAGCACTCAATAAAAACTCAAACAGCTCCGGCATGACTTGCAACGTATCAGGGATGGGTCAAAAA
>NZ_PNDJ01000256.1:0-390 GCF_005887255.1 Pseudoalteromonas sp. S1609
ATTGGTAATGGTGTTGTTTTATCACCAGAAGCGCTAATGAAAGAAATTGGCATGCTTGAAGAGCGGGGCGGACCTGTACGTGACCGTCTTTTAAGCAGTGAAGCATGTACGCTAATATTGCCTTTCAAGGTTGAATTAGATGTAGATCGCGAAACTGCGCGTGGCGATAAACCAATCGGTACAACGGGTCGTGGTATCGGACCAGCGTACGAAGAGAAAGTAGCACGTCGTGGTGTACGTGTTGGTGATTTATTCAATCCTGAATTATTTGCTTCTAAGTTAAAAGAAGTATTTGAATACCACAACTTCAAATTAGTTAAATACTACAAAGTAGACGCTCTTTTGAATTCCAAAAAACGTTGGATGATGCAATGGCGGTTGCTGATATTT
>NZ_PNDJ01000257.1:0-281 GCF_005887255.1 Pseudoalteromonas sp. S1609
GATACAACAAGCAGAACGTGACTTAAATACTCAAGTTCCATCACTCGTTACATGGCCTGAATTACTTAGTTACCAAGAGCTCCAAGGAACAATGGATGAGCATTTAGCCGCCGTAAAAGCATACCCGGATCAATACGGTGTAGCATAACTAGTAGCCTCACAAATGCGGGGCTTTAGGTTCCTTAAAAAACACCAACAGAAACTCCTACGTATATAAAGGCGTTGCTAAGAGACATACAGAAAAGCACCCTGGAGGTAGGGACTGGTTATAGCCGTGAGTT
>NZ_PNDJ01000258.1:0-246 GCF_005887255.1 Pseudoalteromonas sp. S1609
AGAGCTTTTTCGAAGTTGGAACTGACAGAAAAGTTGTTACTATCGTTCAAGAGTTTAGTCACGAGGTATGGACTTGTGAAGATACAGGATTTATACCTATAACCGCTATGAAAGAGCTTAAGATAATCGCTCGAAACGCACGAATAACCCAACGCGCCCAAGATAGAAATGAAATTCTATACTCTACATACGCATTTTAATTAGCTTTCCGGAGAGCCGAATGATTAGCTTTAGTTTTAGGATATT
>NZ_PNDJ01000259.1:0-239 GCF_005887255.1 Pseudoalteromonas sp. S1609
ATGTTTTAAATGATATTGCGCTTTATCCGTCAAATTTGCAAAGTGCTGTATTTTCATTATCACTACACACTAATGCTCGGAGCGCCGAGGTGACAGATGACCACAATAATATCTGGAAGATTTTTGACCACGTTTGCTGAAAGACGAATAGCGTCGAGGTGCGGGTTTCTTGCCAAGCTGTGCTTTTGGCGTCAGCAAGTTGTGCGACTGCATTTATAATGGCCGGGTATGTGTTCGTT
>NZ_PNDJ01000260.1:0-360 GCF_005887255.1 Pseudoalteromonas sp. S1609
ATAATTGAGATTGAAAAAAGCGGCATGGGCAGCTTTTTTTATATGCTTGAAAAAAACTAAAGACACTAGAAATAGTTTAATTCATGTTAAACATTAGATTACTCGAATTAGTTAAAGGTATTGAGTATTTATTATTTTTTTATGGTTAAATCTTGCCCAACTTTTTGTTACTTTTTGGGGGTAATTATTTGTTGATTTATGCTCTCTTATAAATGAATAAGCATATATATTAACTAGATATAAGGGATTATTCAGTGAGGAAGTACATAACAAGTGTCATTTTTTATTATCTGCGTTTTCAAAAAATTCATTCCGAATTGAACTAACATAATTTAATTAATACGGAAAAACACAAAATAA
>NZ_PNDJ01000261.1:0-274 GCF_005887255.1 Pseudoalteromonas sp. S1609
AACTCATCCGTGCTGTATTCGTTTTCAAGGACGTCAATATCAATACGGTCAATGCCACTTTTAACCACGTCATGCACGGTGAGCATTGGCCGCCAAATACCAGCGTCACACTGCAGGCCATGCGTTAAGTTTTTATGGCTAGCATCAATGGCAAATTCAGGGTCATTACAGCCGTTGGTTGTGACATACAATTTACCAGTCCAGTGCTCATACGCTTCATGGCGGGTAACACGGGGTCTACTAACGTAGGTAATAGGCCACTTGTTTTGTGTGG
>NZ_PNDJ01000262.1:0-272 GCF_005887255.1 Pseudoalteromonas sp. S1609
TTGCACTTAGTGCGTGAGCCTTAACTTCAACAGCTACTGCTGCTAAGTGGAGCAGTACAGCGCTTAATATAAAGAACGGTAATCATAAAAAACCGTTCACTGAACAAAAATCAAGCACCACGGTTTATTCATTTCAACATGCTTCAGGCCATGACTAGGGGGAGAACTTTTTGTTTATTGATTACAGAAGGGAGGGCAATGAGGAGAACTTCCAAGATGAAGACTTTAACTTTGATGGTTATTCTACGGTTAGCTGATCGGCCGGTATGGTG
>NZ_PNDJ01000263.1:0-337 GCF_005887255.1 Pseudoalteromonas sp. S1609
AGTAGTGTAGAAAACAGTAAAACGGATTTAGAGTCGCATGGAATCGACGTCGAAGAAAAAAGAGTGGATGAAATAACCGGCAACAAATTCACCGTTATTGCCGAGCCAGATGGTTTCCCCCTTGAGTTATATGAGCTTTAACATCAAATACCTCAAGGCAACGTAAGATTGATTTAGTTCACCCTAGTAAGGTTAGTTAAAACGATTTTGTAGGTAAGTATATACTGCACGAATGCCAAGAGCTTCACCACCCGGAGGACGCCCGGGTAATGGACGTATGTGGCGTGCCATTACCTCACATTGCACGCAGGGTGTGGTTGGCGGTAGCTACAGGGTC
>NZ_PNDJ01000264.1:0-326 GCF_005887255.1 Pseudoalteromonas sp. S1609
TTTATAAAATTTCATTACTTCGATATTATGTTATTAACTTTTTATCTCTTGGCGCGGGATGGAGCAGTCTGGTAGCTCGTCGGGCTCATAACCCGAAGGTCGTCGGTTCAAATCCGGCTCCCGCAACCACTGAAATCAAGTTATAATGAATCGACACTCTATAAGAGTGTTTTTTTATGTCTGAAATTCAGTGAAATGGATAGCTCGTCGGTCTCAACTCTCCATTAGCCAGTAAAGGTTGTCTATTAAATTCCGGCTCCCGCAACCACTGAAATAAATAGTTATAGTAAAGCAACACGCCTAAAGCGTGTTTTTTTATGCCTAAT